>CAZPUW010000226.1:0-5192 GCA_964589795.1 uncultured bacterium | reverse complement strand
ATTGAATCTTTTTCTAAAAATTTAGGTTTGTACAAACAACCTGTAGAGGAGTTGGAAAATATATGCAATGATTTACAAAACGCTATTCGATCAGAATGGTTCGCGAAAATTAAGCCTCTTGATTTTTCACTATTACATCTTTCTGAAGAAGATTACTCAACAAAACAAACATCCGTAAATTCATCGGAGAGTGACGATCAAGATTCAATATTGAATAAAAAATTGTTTCAAAAAGAATTACCACACTATCAGAAAGTTATAGAACAAATCAATAATTCATATCGGTACGAGATGTATGACTGTTGTGGTGTAATGTGCAGAAGATTATTGGAGATGCTAATCATCAAGCTGTTTCAAATGACCGGTAATGGACAATTAATCATTGAAGACGGTGGTAACAAGAAAAAATTAAAACAACTTATTCCAATTTTACTTAATCAATATAAGACTCGACTAAGTCGGGACACGAACAAATTTAACCTTGAAAAAATCGCACAAGTTGGTGATACTGGAGCACACAACACAGAACGAAATCTAATTAAACGAGATATTGATGAAGTCTCGTTACAAATGAGAAACATTTGTGCTAATCTTTTATCAATTATTCTTGACAAAAATGGGAAAGAAAAAGCATGAAAATCCTTGTCATCGGTTCCGGTGGCCGCGAACATGCCCTCTGCTGGGCAATCGCAAAATCACCGTTGTGCAAAAAACTCTATTGCGCGCCGGGTAACCCCGGAACAGCGGATGTCGGCACCAACGTTGCCATTAAAGCGGACGATGTCGCCGGTGTCGTTAAATTCGCCGTCGAAGAAAAAATCGACTTCGTCGTTGTCGGTCCCGATGCCGCAGTCGCATTAGGGATGGTGGATGAAGTGACAAAGCATGGCATCGCTTGTTTCGGTCCGACAAAAGTTGCCGCAATGCTCGAAAGTTCGAAGGCATTCGCCAAGGACTTCATGCACGAGCACAACATCCCGACCGCGCGCTACGAGACCTTCACCGACTACGATAAAGCGATGGCGTACCTCGCGAAATGGCAAAATTTTCCCGTCGTCATCAAGGCCTCCGGGCTCGCCGCAGGGAAAGGGGCAATTATCGCCGAGAACCGCGAAGATGCGGAAAAAACACTGTTCGATTTGATGAAGGAACACTCGTTAGGTGAATCGGGTGACACGGTTGTCATCGAAGAATTTTTAGTCGGCGAAGAAGCATCATTGTTCGTCCTCTCCGATGGTGTAACGTTCCAAGTGCTTCCTCCGGTACAGGATCATAAGCGATTATTCCGGGGCGACGTCGGCCCGAACACCGGCGGAATGGGAACGTGTGCACCGTCCCCCGCACTGACCGAATCGCGATTGAAAAAATCCATTACCCGTGTGGTTGAACCAACATTGACACAAATGTCTCAGCGCGGTACACCCTTCACCGGCGTGCTTTTCATCGGCTTGATGTTTGTCGGTGACGAACCGTATGTACTCGAATACAACGTCCGCTTCGGCGATCCCGAAACACAGGCGATGGTGCCGCTATTGAATTGCGACGTTGCCGAACTTCTCTATGCGACGGCAACCGGAACGCTCACCGATTTGCAAGCGGAGAAACATTGGTCGAACGGGGTCTGGAAACCACTTGCCAAACCCGATATGAACGTGTTCTGTGTCGTACTCGCATCGCGCGGTTATCCCGTAGCTCCGGTTATCGGAGACAGAATATTGACATTCACCCGCCGGGCACATCATGGAACCGGTAACGATACCGGTGAATCGATGTTATTTCATGCGGGAACCCGCCGCGACCCGAATGGTGTTTTATATACGAACGGGGGCCGCGTGTTGAATGCCATCGGCTATGCCAACACGCCGCAAGCCGCGCGCGATGCGGCATACACGCTGGCGCAGGGGATGCGGTTTCCCGGCAAGCATTACCGTCAGGATATCGGTACGCGAATGATGAGCGCATTGGGTTTAGAAACTTCAATACAACGCGGGGCAAAACTCACCATCCTTGGAAGTTCATCGGGGATGCCATCACGCGACCGCGGCTCATCCTCGTACTGGCTGGAATCAGGGAGAAAGAGTTACTTGCTTGATGTTGGTGAAGGGGCATCGCAAACCATTCTACGATTGGGAATCGATTTCAAAAATCTTCACACCGTGTTTATTTCGCACACCCATCCCGACCATATTTCCGGTCTGCCGATGTTGTTGCAGATGCTTCATCTGTCCGGGCGAAAAGAACCGCTCAAAATTTACTTACCGCCGGATAAGGTGAACATCTTTACGAAATTTCACCAGCATCTCTATTTACTACCGGGACGGTTTTCATTCGAATACACTTTCGAACCGTTAGGCCCGTCACACTATGAAGATGATATCCTGAAGTTGGAAGTTTTCCCGACCGCTCACCTGATGAAATACCATGATGTAGCGGATAAACGCGGCATCGGTTGTGTCAGTCAGGGGTTCCAAATTTCCGTCGCCGACAGAAATTTCGTGTACCCATCCGATATTCCCGAAATCGAGTCGGTAACGAATTATCTTCGCGATGCTGATTTGCTACTTATCGAAGCGACCCACATACCACCGGAAAAAACTGCGGAATATGCGGCAAAACACCATATTTCAAGGGTCATACTCACACACATTCCACCAACGGAACAAAACGAATTGGCGGAATGGAAAAAATTAGGCAACAAACATTCGATCCCATATTGGGAAGTAGCACATGATGGCTTAATCGTCGAATTCTAACGGTAATTGTGGTTGTGAAAACTTAAGAAATGAAATCGAAATGAATGATAAATCGGATAAAATCGAAATGAAACGGTTAGCGAATGGCGTCACCGAAGAGGATACCCCCATGTTACTCGGTGAATCGGAAGCTTTGCGCGGCGTTCGCAAACTCATCGAGCAGGTGGCGGCAATCGACGTTCCGGTGCTCATCATCGGTGAATCGGGTACCGGCAAGGAAGTCGCCGCGCGGATGATTCACCACCACTCCCTGCGCCGCAAAGAGAATTTTGTCCCGGTGAATTGCGGCGCCATACCGGAAGGATTGTTTGAATCGGAAATGTTCGGTACGGTACGTGGTGCATACACCGGTGCGGATCGCAGCCGTCCCGGCTTATTCGAGCAGGCGGATCGCGGGACGCTATTGCTCGATGAAATCGGCGAGATGCCGCTTGCGATGCAAGTAAAATTATTACGGGTATTGGAATCGGGAATGGTAACCCGTCTCGGCGGCAGTGACCCGATTCATGTGGACTTCCGCCTGATTTCGTCCACGAACCGTGACCTTGCTAACTCGACTACGGAAGAAAAATTCCGGCTTGACTTGTATTACCGGGTTCGGGCTGTACAAATTGAATTACCGCCGCTTCGGGAACGACCGGAGGACATACCTACGCTTATTCAATGGTTTACCCGGCAATTTGTGAAGCGGAACCGAATCGAAGCGCGGGAATGGTCACCGGCGGTGCTAAACTGGTTATCGGAACAACGGTGGGAGGGAAACGTACGGGAATTACATTGGTTCGTCGAGGGATTCCTGTCGTTGGATCGGTTGCCCGGAGTTATTACGCTTGACCGGTTACAACCGATTTACACGCAACTCGTACCATCTTCCAAGCGTCTTCCCGTTTTGTTGTCAAGAAAAGATTTTCTACCATACGAGTCGTATGAGCCGACCCCGCTGGGAGATAACCCGATTGGACGGGAATTGAATGAGTTACGACGAGAAGTTCACGAACTGAAGGGAATGGTTGCTACGGCGCTACTGCGGCAGGAAGAGTACCGCACCGCGCAGACCGCACCGGAAAAAGCGATACCGGTATTTCCGACAGTGCGCGAGCGGGAGTTGGATGCCGCGAAGGAAGCATTGCGCGAGTCGAATGGAAACCGGCGGGAAGCCGCGAAAAAATTAGGAATTTCGGAACGTACATTATACCGTAAACTAAGAGAATTTGAATAGAGTGGAGGTGTCTGTTCGCAATGAACTCACACAATTCTGAAGAACTACGTTTGTATGAAGAACGAATCAAATACGCACTAAAGAAACAATCTTCCGCCGAACACGAAGAATCGCTTTCCGCGTTTCAGGATGCGATTTCAATCACTCAGGCCAATGGTTGGAAGGATCGTGAAGCGGAAACGTGGAATCAATTGGGCGTGTTCCTCACGACGTTCGATTTGAAAGCCGCGTTCGATTGTTTTACTTCGGCATTGTCGATTTTCCAAGAGATTGGCGAACGCCAGAAGATTGGTGAAATCCAACAAAACCTCGGTAACTGCTCACGCTTGCTGGGTCGGTCCGACGACGCACTGGAACATTATAATAAAGCGCTTGTGATTATGACCGACTTGGGTGATGAAGGGATGATGCTTCGAATTCACGCAAATTTGGCGGGAATGTACTATCACCTCGAAAAGATGGCGGAGACCGAAACTCATATCAGACAAGCGATAACATTAAGCGAACGGATAAAAAACCCAAAATTGACGGCACGGTTGCTAATCGACCATTCGAAGTACCAACAAAAGGCGGGAAATTTCGACTACGCTTCGATGGCGCTCGATACCGCCGAACGAATCGCCAACGAATTTGACGACAAAGAATTAATTACAATGGCGATGGAAAGCCGCGGTTTCCTGTATTTGTTATCCGGTGAATATGAAGCGGCGATTGAATGTTTGAGTTACGTCAATGAAGCGCTGAAAAGCTCCGGTAAACTGGTTTACGAGGGACAAATTTACACCAATCTCGGATTCTGCCACGAACAATTGGGAAATGAGAATGAATCGGAAATGTGTTACCAGAAAGCGCTGGAAGTTGGCAGGAAAACCGGTAACCGTACTACGATTGCGATTAATTTACAGAATATCGCAAACATCCGCATTCGGCAGAACTACCTTGTCACGGCGAATAAATTACTGTTCGAAGCGCTCGAACTTGCGCGTAACATGAACGACAATTACATGGTGGCAAACATTACCAAAGACCTTGCCGTCGCCATCTTTGGCGAAGGGGAACACAAACAAGGCAAAGACCTTCTGTTACAAGCCATCCAAACTTTCCGCAAGCTTAATTCCTACGATACGCTTGTTGTTGCGCTCTGCGAAATGGTGAATTTTGCCGTGGAAGAAAAAGATTTGTCTTCCGGAGAGCTCTATTTACTTGAAGCAAATTCGTTT
>CAZPUW010000225.1:0-5215 GCA_964589795.1 uncultured bacterium | reverse complement strand
GACCGTATCGTAGCCGCATCCAGATGGTGTTTCAGGATCCCTATAGCTCGCTCAATCCCCGTCTTACCGTCAAACAGATTATCGAAGAACCGCTCACAATTCATTCGAAAATGTCGACTTCGGAACGTGACGAACGAGTTGCATGGTTACTGAGCAAAGTCGGTCTCCGTCCAGAACAGGCACGCCGTTACCCCCACGAATTTTCCGGTGGACAACGCCAGCGTATCGGTGTGGCTCGTGCCCTTGCAACGAATCCTGAAATCATTATTGCTGACGAACCGGTCTCTGCACTCGACGTTTCGATTCAGGCTCAAGTCTTGAATCTTCTCCTCGAACTGCAGGATGAGTTTCACTTGACTTATCTCTTCATTGCGCATGACCTTTCTGTGGTACAACACATCAGTCACCGCATTGCTGTGATGTATTTGGGTAATATCGTCGAGATTGGTGATTCCGCGCAGGTATTCCACAATCCGAAACATCCGTACTCAAAGGCGCTCATCAGTGCCGTACCGATGCCCGAGCCACAACGAACCCGTCCCAACCGTCAAGTACTTGTCGGTGATGTTCCAACTCCGCTTGCTAAACCGAGTGGTTGTGGTTTCCGCACCCGCTGTCCAATAGCAAGACCGGAGTGCGCACTGAGCATTCCCGAATTAGTCAACAAAGGGGATGGTCAGTTAGTTGCTTGTCCCTATGTGTAAGTAACACGTCATTGCATGTCAATTGATTAAAAGGGTGGTTCACGAACCACCCATTTTTATTTGTTAAACTTCTTGAATTCGTATAACTATCAATAGAGATGAAGGAGAAATACGGTATGAAAGAATTTATGTTACTCATCCGCAATCAAATTAATCATCAAGCGTCATGGACAGCCGATAAACATGAACAGTTTCTAAAAAAGCTGTGAGGTTTACATCCGTAATCTGAAGAAAGACGGGAAACTGATTGCAGCACAACCGCTCGAACGGAAAGGCAAAATCATTTCCGGTTCGAACGGTGCGTGGCAAGAGTCAGCGTTAACCGAGAGTGGGGAGGTACAGGTCGGTTATTACCACATCTATGCCAAAGACATTGATGAAGCAATTACACTTGCCAAAGGGAATCCCGAATTTCTCTTTAGTTCTACCGCAAGTATCGAAGTTCGTCCAATCAAGTCCAATGAAGAAGAAACCGGATTTGTATATCCGAAATAACAGTACTGATTATTTATTGTTGCTGTAACGTAGAATCATCCCGTTATCACCGACCGCCCAGCCGTGGTTCGGGTCTGGAAACGCCAATTGATGAATGGACCGGTTTAAAATATTGTCGGAATTAGTCCAAGTTATTCCCCCGTCGGTTGTCCGTTTCAATTCTCTCTTGTCGTGGTTGGCAAAAAAACACCAAATGTTATCGGAATCGATATATGAAGCGAGTTCAAAACTGCGACCCTTATCGCTTAACGGAAATTCCTTCCAACTATTTCCACCATCCGTAGTTCGCAACAATCCACCATATCTCGCGATATAGCCGTAGAATTTGTCTGAAAATGCTATTGAGTAAAAATGATCGTATCCGTCACGCAACTTTGATTGTACGCTCCAAGATTTTCCCGTATTCGTTGTTTTGAGTACCGTTCCCGCTTTACCTACAATCCATCCATGTTCTTTGTCAGTGAAGTGGATGTCAGTTAAGCGGGGTAAGTTGCTATGTTCTTCTTTTGTCCAGTGGTTGCCCCCATCAGTTGTATGGAGGAAATAGCTATGGACGAACCAATCATTAAAGGAAATCGCGAAGGGTATATGTGATTCGTTACCGGAAACCTTGAATACAAATTCGATCAGACCAAATAAAATTTTCTCTCCAAAGACAAGATTTGTTTTCCACAATGGTACTTTGTCATCTCTAATATAGTTGCCGTTCGCAATCGCCCATCCATTAAGTGAGTCGGAAAATGAAATGCTAACTATGCCATTGGTAATTCCGCTGATTTGGAAATTCCATGTGCCGCCACCGTTAGTTGTGTGTACTATAGTTCCATTCGAACCGGCTAACCAACCATGATTTGAATCGATCAAAGAAGCGCAAAGGAATTGACTTCTTGTGGGGCAATTCTCTTGTTTCCAATCATTGCCACCATTAGTCGTATGAACTATAGCGCCCTCTGTTCCGTACGCCCATGCTGTATTGGAATCGATTGCTGCAATTCCCCGCAAATCATGGGTAGTGCTGTTTGATAAATTCTCCCAATGGTCACCGCCGTCCGTAGTCTGGGAGATAGTACTTCCGTAAATAGCCCATCCGAGTTTTGCATTATTGAAAGAAAAGGATGCTGTTGAATATTGGAGGTTGTTAATCTTTCTTAGATACCAACTTTTACCACCGTTAGTTGTAAAAGCAATTGAGTTTTCATCACGATTCGGAATTGCCCATCCGTTGTTTTTATCAAGGAAATACATCTTCCAGATCGCAATATCGTTAATGGCTTCACCTAAAATATTACGCTTATAATTATACTCTTCGTTTTTTTTGAACTTCACTGTGTCCCAATTATTGCCGCCGTCGTTGGTGTGAAGAATAAACTTTCTACTTGCAATCCAGCCATTGTTTCTATCGCAAAACGTAAACGTAGAAATATACGTAGTAAACGTTTTTACTAATTTCCAAGTCGAACCACCATCAGTAGTGCCAACCAAAATTTCATTTTGGTTCTGACTGTGCGCATCTAAGAATGCCCAACCCGTATTCACATCGATGAAAATCATTTTCTCAATATTGATAGCTGAATTCAAATACTGAACGCTCCATGTTGCGCCTCCGTTGGTAGTGCGGAGAAATGTACTCCAACCAATTGCCCAACCATTTGTCGCATTGGTAAAGTGTACTTCTTTGATGCTGTAACCCGAACCACCTAAAATGGATTTATCAAACTCACCGATGAATTTACCAGTTAATTGGTTGTACCATTTATTTCCCCCGTCCGTCGTATGGAGAATTCCGTTATTGCTTGCAATCCAGCCTAATCGAGTATTGACAAAAGAGATGTAGTTTAGTTCACTGTTAGTACCGCTAATTTGTTGCGACCAGTTTTTTCCGCCGTCCGTTGTGCCCAGAATCGTCCCCAAATTGCCCACCGCCCAACCATTATTCTCATCGACGAACTGTATCGCCTTGAGAACATTCCCCTGCGGCAACGGATTCTGCCATGTCCATTCACCGGACATAGCGTAAGTGGAGACGAGTAAGTCAAGAAGAAGAACGAAAACAAGAGAAGTGTTTTGAGGTTTCATGGTGATGCTCTCAAGTTAAGTAGTGCTAAGTAAATATCGAGCTGGTACGTAATGTTACTTATAGTATATACATGTTTTTTCTTAAATCAACCGGTATATACGAAATTTGATAAATTCTTTGTGCCTCCGCACATCGCTCCCAATTTATCCTAAAATCAAAAAGCGGAACATCGTCCCGCTTCTTTTCCCCATGACCCATGACCCATAACCCATGACCTATGACCTACAATCTATTCTATCCCCACCGCACTCATCCGCATATTGTATTTGAAGTCCAACACCTGATCATGCTTCAATAATTTATTGATTGTTTCCTCGCGGCCCCTCAAAATAACCGAGTTCCACTCCGCCAATATCCACCGTACCTTTACTTCCGTCGAATATCGCATCACTGCGGCAATGTAGCGTATCATGCCCGGTGAGAGTTTCCGTTCCCGTTCCCGGTTACGCGAACCGCCGACGAAACAATCCGCGAATATTTCAAAATTCGCGAATGCCGGTCCTTTCGATTCGGGGTTCACACGTACCATCACTTGAATCTCTTTCTTTCGCATCGGGTAGATTTCTTCAAAAAGTTGAAATTCGTGTGCGGTGAGTGTTTCCATGTTGACTCCAAACGGGATTGAGAGAGAGAGACAGATTCGCGGCTCGGCGAATCTGTCTCAAATGTTTTGTTGCGAGTGTCCGGTCTTGAGGAAAAACGTCTGCGCGGGAAGTGACCTGAACCACACTGATGTCGAATGATAAAAAAGTCGCGAGAGCTTGTCAAGATTTTGTTAACGTATTATTCACAAACATCTCGTGAAACAAACGGGAGTTACGCATGAAACCGAAACACAAATCGACAAAACCGGAGGAAAAACCTACGAGTCGAGCAACTCGGGTTTTTTCAGTTGGCTCGACTTCTCCTGAGGACAATCCCTTCGCCGCTCTCCTCCACCTCCAACCGGAACTTCCCGCTCCCGAGCAAAAGCCGCCTATTCTTCAGTCCGTAAAGCCCACCCTGAAAACCGGACAACTCGATTTATCGAAACAGACCGCCACGGTGATGCGAACCTCGAAAGGACATAGTGGAAAAACCGTCACGTTAATCTCGAAACTCAAATTGTCGAATCACGATTTGGAAGAGTTGTTGATGCATCTGAAAAAACGACTCGGTATCGGTGGCACTCTTCTTTCTGAGGACGAAGGTTTAATATTGCTTCTGCAGGGAGATGTCCGCAAACGTGTTGAATCAGAACTTCTTAAGCTGAACGCAAAAGTAAAAAAAGCAGGAGGATGACTTCATTTTTTATTAAATGAAGTCGCATTTGATTTGCATAAGATGCTATAAAACAAGTATTTATGTAAATATACAAAATTATTTTCACCAATATCTTTGACGATTTAGCAAAAGTATTCAATTTCGTTTGTTTAACTAAAAACAAAACACTTTCACTTGCATTTTCCCCCATTTCCCCCTACAATTATACTATCCCTTCGCTTTACGAAAAAGCAAATCCGACGCATCCATTTACACGCGACTGTTGCCATGACTGGGACACTGAGGAGATTCTGTATGAACCGTTTAAACATGAACACCATGTTATGCTTGACCACACGGTGGGCATTCTTGTTGCTGATCATTTCTGCGTTCTCAATTCCGGTATTCGCCATACGGCAATGGACGCCTGATGACGACATCATCAACGGAATACCGGTAGATGGCGCAGTTACCCTTAACGCTTCCTCACTCGGTATCGGTCACCTCACTATCCATTTTACAAACCCCCAAGTCAAGATGGAACAGGTAGAGCTGAATAAGCGCGTTTATACTACCGTTTCCATCGAAGGGGAAACCCGCCTGTGGGAACTTGGCAAACCTTCGTTACCGTTGGTTTCGCGTGCTATCCGCTTGCCCAATACCGGTAATGTCAAGTTGGTGGTGTCTGGTGGAGAGT
>CAZPUW010000224.1:0-5216 GCA_964589795.1 uncultured bacterium | reverse complement strand
CGAAAGTAACCGGTCAAAGCGTGAAAAGTGAAAGGGTGGGATACTCGTGCTTAATCAGTAGTATTTGGTAGATAGTAGTCATTACCTAAGGATTATTTTTAGGGAGGGTGGTTGGGAGGTAAAGGTCTGGAGGGTGAGTGAATTTCCCTCGCGCGTACCTTATTATAACTTCTCGATAATTAACAAACGAGATACTCATGCACTTAAATATCAATATGTTAAGATTGATGTGCGATAAATGGGTAAAAATGGTATAAATCCAAGTTTTACTCATCGTCGGAGTGCAAAAAGTCGTGCATTTCAGCGACGTTATTTTATTGTACGTTTTGCGCGATATTTTTAAATTCGCAATAATTTGCTATTGTGGTGCATTAGCCAAATGCAACATAAAAAGTTTAGAACTTCTCTTACGAGAAAAGAGGTATGCGTTTGTGAAACAAAATGTAAATATGACCAAATTGTAAATAACACATTAATGGTCATATTAGTTAATTCAAAATTTACTTGATTAGTTGAGTAAACGGTAATTACCTTACTGATAGTGTATTTAATCAAATCGAATTGATACATCGGTACGGTGAGCGAAAAAGTGAATGTTTTTAAAGTATTATTCCGAAAATGCAATTCAGGATTCACCATGAAACCACACGAATCAACATTAAAGCACTCACATCTGCTTGCAGTTCTGCTTTGTTTCGTATTATCCGCAACAATCATTCTGATACTACATAAAGATAAGTTTTCAAAACCTGAACATGAACCACATCAATTAACGCGTGATGAATTGGGTTTCGGTTTAGGTGTGGCGTTATTGGAGCGACCCGTACTTAATTCACCCGTCCTTGCTTTCGTTAGAGGCGAAACGGATTCACCAAGTAATGCTGTCCTCAACGTTACACTACCCGATGGAATAAACTTGTTGTCTGGAAAATTACATTATCAGGCAGTTTATGATACCACAAACACATTGATTGGTGGTGAATTTGTAATCCAGATTATACGTCCGGGAAACTATGAATTATCTGCCGATATGTACGCGACAAAAGGAGATATTTCACATCGACTGCCTCGTCATCGATCCCTGTATTTTTTTGTAAATAATGAGGGTTCAATAATATATGAGAATAAACAGGAGATGGAAATTTTTACGATGGATTCCTTAATGAATCCTTACAACAAAGGTGCTATAAGTGAGTTCGCGATAGGTGACAGTCTATACTGGGAGAATCGATACTCACATCATCAACCTCCGCTTACTACGTCTGTGTCATTAGTATTAGCTGCTTTTAGGATGGGTTTAATAGTCGACTCTCTCCAATTAGGTGAATTAATCCGCGAATCTCATGAACTTGATTCAATCTTCAGTAAACCTGTCTATATCAATCCAAGAAAAACTTCTCAAGAATTATCAATTTATACTTACCATTCAAAGCTACTTTCGATTGTTTCAAACCGACTCTTTTGTTACCCACCAAAACTTGATAAAGTGGAATCAGCTTTAAAAAATGACTTTCGAGACCGCATCAATGAAGCGCAATTAAAGCAACTAACAAAAATCGTACAGCGACAATTAGTTGAAATATATGACCTTGACCAACACATACTTAATAGTATAGGGGTAGAATCAAAATCATGGGATGCGAGTGGGCTTAAAGTACAGCGTATTTCGCTACTTCTTCAACAAAATAAAGAGCGAAAAACACTATTAAATTCTCAACCGTAATTTATCTACAATGAACCAGACTCAGGGAGAACCTATCATGAAGTCGATATTTCAAAAATTATTTCTGTTATTGTCTGCACTGATTTTGGGAGTGCTAAATGTTCAATCATCGTGGTCAGATGTACGCGCAATCAACATTCATCTTACAAATTATACAGATAATGGTGATTCACTTTTTGCAGACGAGCCCATAAATTTCAGCTGGTCAAGTGCAGCAACCGGTGATGGTATTTTCATTGCAAAATCTTATGTTATTTTTTCCGGAAATGGTACAACCCAACAACCTTGGGAAGTACCGCAATCCGATTCGCTCCGTTATGCAAATTTAAGTGCACTAGCATTTTGGGATTATGATTTAGAAGGAGGAGATATCGTTGAACATGAGTATGGTAATGGAAGTCATTTCCCTGCAGATTTTGATGGAGTTATACAAGTCCGAATATATACTTGGTGGGCAAGCGGCGAATTAAATGGTGATAATAATACGAGTACGAGCGTTCACGTATATCCTTCTCGTCAACCCCCTCCAACGCATTTATCAGGTACACTAACATTTCATTTTCCAGATGATTCTGAATTATTAGTTAAAAATAGAAAAATACAGTTATTTGCTACGCGTTTTCCTGCAGATCAAGTTAGTGTCGAAGGATTTTGTTTAGATTCTGCCATTACTGATAGTGTAGGTAATTATTATTTCCCAATTTGTCCGACTCCAGACTATGCACCATTATTCATTAGGGTTGAGTATGAGGTTTGGGATAACGAGCGATTGAATATCGTCTGTGATGGATTAGATGGAAATAGTGATTTATTTTACATCGATTCAGATACAATTCACCTTGATTATTCTAAAACTAATGAGAATACTACGAACATAGTAGAAAATATTACAATTCCTTTTCCACAAAATTCTGATACAGAGCGGGCAGATGTCGCTGTTGAGTATGCACTAAATGCAATAGATCATTTTAATAGTTTACCTTATTTATCTAACAGTCTGTTGAGCACACAAATTTCTTTAGGAAAAATTAATTTGATTTACGGAGATCAAACAACTGGGTGGACACCTGGCAATATCTATGTAAAAGCATATAATCATGATATATTAAAAGATGAAGTTTCTCATGAGGTCGGACATCAAATTGCTTATAAAGTTGGCTTTTGCAGTAACAGCTCTTCAAACGATCACGCATGGAGTGAAGCATTTGAAAATGGACATCAGAATGATGCATGGGCTGAAGGATGGGCAGACTTTTTTGCATGTGTTGTGAAAGGATCAAGTACCTTTATTGGTTTTGATGAACGACCATCGATAGAAAATCCTTATTACATGGTGAATATTGAAAGTGGCGAAGAGTATCATGGTGATAACCCTAATAATTGTAGCGTTTATCTAAAAAACCTAAATTCAAGAGGGGATTTATGGGAAGGAACAATTGCAGGTATCCTTTGGGATTTATATGATAATGATACCGAAGATTCGAACTATAATGACATTGATGATCAGCCTTGGCCTGATCGTAATAATGATGCTAGCCCACTAGGAGTAAAAGATGGACATGGTGATCATATTCGGGAACCAGAGCGTCTGTTCCAAATATTAAATAAAGAAAGTATTAGTAACTTACAAGACATTTATGTCGCCTGGAAAATACGTCATCCTGAAAATGAAGAAGCATTATGGTCAGTATTTTGGGAACATGGATTAAGAGATAATACAATTTATAAAACACCAATTGTTCATAAATCATTTTCAATTTACAATGGTGGAGAACAGGATGAACTTAATATTCAAATCTCTTGGGTTTCACCCTTTTTACGTGATAGTTTAAACTTTAATAGAATTTACCGCCGTACTATTTCTCCAATTTACTCAGATAAGATATTGGTTTCTGGAGAAAATCCGATTTTCGGGAATCATTATTATGATCAAATTCCAGATGGAACTGGGTCTACTTACGAATATTCTATCACCGTTTCTCCTGACACAACCCAGGAATATGAATCCGATAGCTCATTTTGTTTTTTAAGCTTTGGAGGTGGCCTTTCAAATGCTGGAAAGCGTTTTAGTAATACATCTGACTATATTTTTCAACTTGATTCGATAAATACAGTCGATACTATGTTTATTTATCCGACAACAAACTTGTATTTTGCTGAAACTGGCAAAATTGTCGTACCTAATGGTCATGTTCTTAAATTCGTCGCTTGTGATAGTCTTGACACTTTGGATGCAAAGTCACATGTGCAATTATTTGATGGTGCCACGCTTTCCACCCCCGCCATCGAAGTACTCCCCGGCGGTAAAGTCATCGGTAAACATGCCCACTTCGAGAATCTTCCTATCGCTATCCACAATCAAGGCGGAATCGTCCAACTTGATTCTTGCGAATTTGTGAATTGCGCCCACCCCATAGTCGATACGTTGCAAACCGATACACTTACCCTTACCAACACAAAATTTATTAATGATTCGAATGGTGTTGCCGTGTACGGAACACATACAACGGCGACACGCCCCGTCACGATTCGCAACTGCTCTTTTCACAAAATTGCCAACATCGCCATTTCACTCGATTCGATTGCAGGACTAAGCGATATTTCGCAGTGTACAATGGACAGTACCACGTACGCCGTTGAAGTCACCCGCTTGTTACGGAATGTGATGGTGGACAGTTGTAATATTTCCGCAGCTAATGGCGTTTATGCCGGAATTTCTACTGCGACTACCGACTCCCTTTTGATGCGTGGCGATACTATCCAATCCGGTTATATCTCATGGTTCCATAACGCGGCAACTGTTCTTGCAGATAATTGTGTTTTTACTTCAAAAACCGCAGGTTCTGGATATGGTGTAGTATGCGATGGTGAATCGGGAACTTCACAAAACATGAAAGTAAGCAATTCAAAAATTTCGGGTTTCCTCTATGGTGCATGGTTGCTTTATGCGGACGCGACTATGGAAGCTGATTCTATTTGGAACAACAGTAAAGTTGGGATTTCATGCGATCACCACAATGCTTCATATTCGGCTAATGCATTAATAACCGAGTGTGACATCCATGATAATGGCGGGAAAACCCTTGGACAAATTGGGGGGCTTTATATAACTGCTTCCAACCCGATTGTAACATGCAATCATATTTACAATAATCGTTTGAGCGGATGTTATATCAGTAATAGTGGTAGACCAAAGTTTAAGGATACCGAACACTCAAAAGTAGGAGCTAACCTTTTCGAGAATGACAGTACCAGGTCAATCTTTGTAATTAGTGCATTTCCTGATTTCAAAAACGGCGGGAATATGTTTGTACTCGGTCAAAGCCCGTACTATGGTTGTTCCAACTCCACTGATACTGTTAAATTATGGGGTAATTATTTCGAACCACAAGCAACATTAGACAAGTTTACACCATCTGATACTGTTAATTGGGGGGACGCTGCCACATTTTCATCTTCGGGTTCGGAATGTGGTGCAACACTAATTAATAAA
>CAZPUW010000223.1:0-5243 GCA_964589795.1 uncultured bacterium | reverse complement strand
CCTGATTTTTGGTCGAAGCGGGCAAGCCGGAAGTACGCAACGGTGGTTTAATCGTCGATACCGGAGCAGGTGGTGGAACAGGTTTGGCTGGTGCCAACCTCTGTGGCGGTTCCGGCGTCTTTTGTATGGGTTTGATTGGGGCCGGTTTTGCCTCGGCTTTAGCCGGCGTGACGACAGTCTTTCGGGGTACTTCCTGAACGACTGGAGGTGTAGTTTCGGATAATAAGTGTTTCTTTTTTACCTTAAGTAACTTAACTGAAATCGCTTTTTGCGAAACACCGAAGTGTGTGGCAATCTTTTCTGTCTTCCATCCCTTGCGATGTAAATCGAGCAATTCGACTTCTTCTTCCGGTGTCCATCGTTTGGCTTCTCCACCGACAGATGCACGCTGACGGGGTATCGACAGCACATCGACCGCACCTGTTTTTCGCATTGCTTGACGTAATTTTTGCAGTTTCACCGCAACTGATTTCGGTGTCACACCATATTTTTTAGCTAATTGTTCAATCGAATGTTTCGACGATTCGTGGAAGAGTGCCGCTTCTTCAACGGGCGTCCAACGCTTCGGCATAGTTACTCCATGACAGATAAGGTTATGTTAGTGTAAGAGATGTTAATGTTCAACAAACGGTTCATCGGTGTTCGAAGGTAGGCGAAAAAAATAGCGTGACCGAATTTGACCGAATCAAAACAAAGCGATATAATCTAAGAGTATGCTCCGGGAGGGTCAAGTGCGCAAGCACCTTTTTTCAGAATTTATGATAGCTGTTGCCATCGTCAATTTGATTTTGGTTGTGAATATGGCACTTGCGGCGACTCCTGCACAAGTGCTGATACCCACTTTACCGGATAAAATCACTTTCGCGGGACAGACGATACCGCTTGACCGTGAAAACGTTCGTGAACAGTTCGACGCAATGTTCACCATAATGTGTACGGATAATCGCGGCCAATTGATATTGTGGTACAAACGCGCCAACCGAATTTTGCCGATGGCTAAGAAAATCGTCTCAAATGGTGGTTTACCCGAGGATTTGGCGTATTTAGCGGTCGCGGAAAGCGATTTGATTCCACGGGCGAAATCGCCATCAGGCGCATACGGGTTTTGGCAGTTTCTTCCTGCTACCGGTCGCGAGCAAGGATTGTATGTTCATGATGGTTTGGACGAACGGGGAGATTTCGTAAAGTCAACGATTGCGGCATGCGCTTACCTGAAAGAACTGCACAATGATTTAAACCAAGATTGGTTTTTAGCAATGGCGGCGTACAATAACGGCAAGTCGAATGTGAAGAAAATGATGAATGCGCAGCATGCCCGCAGTTACTGGGATGCAGTCCCAATCAGGGAAACAGCGATTTACGTACCGCGAATTGTACTGATCAAAACGCTATTTGAAAATCCCCGCGCATTTGGTATTGAACCGGATTCCATAGTAAGGTACCCCGATTTAAACACAGTGACGGTCAGGGTTACCCTCACTAAGCCGGTAGAATTTGCAGCGGTTTGTGATTGGGCAGATTTGGACTACCGTTCGATGCTGTTTTACAACCCGGAAATTGCGAATCCATCCTACATAAAAGATGTCACGATACCGGCGGACAAACTTCTCTCGTTCGAAATCCCTAAGGGAAGAGCGGATCATTTTAAACAAGTTCTTTCGGAACACGGTAAAGTCGAATGAGTCGAAGTGCTATTTATGTTCTGAAAAAACAGTACTCCGGGAGTGTTTGCTTCAATCAGGGACTCATTGTATCTTAACGAGCTCGCGCTGCAAGTATGGTGTGAAGCAGGAGTGAACGGATAACAGAATGATTAAAACGAAAAATAGTAAAGTCGACGACCAGAATCGCAAGTGGTATATCATCGATGCCGATGGTATGGTGCTTGGGCGTTTGTCGTCGGAAGTGGCGCGGATTCTTCGCGGTAAGCACAAGCCGACGTGGTCTTCCCACATCGACACCGGCGATTTTGTCGTGGTAGTCAATGCGGAAAAAATTAAAGTAACCGGTAATAAAATGGAACTTAAGGGTTACTTTATCGCAAATTCACGACCGGGCAGCAGCAAGACAATTCCTTTCCGTACGATGCAACGTAAGCATCCGACGGAAATCATTCGTCATGCGGTTTGGGGCATGTTACCCCGCGGCGCTTTGGGCAATCACATGATCGGTAAGTTGAAACTGGTCGTGGGTCCCGACGCATCTAAGTATACCGCCCAAAAGCCGGAAGCTATCGCACCCGATAAGTTCCGCACGTTGTAATTCGAACCGATTGTACTCAGTACGGAAGATTAGAGTAGATGAAACCACCGTTTTTTTATGCCACCGGTCGTCGCAAAACCAGCGTAGCGCGCGTTTACTTAACGCCGGGTACCGGAAAAATTACTGTCAACAATAAGAGTTTACTTGAATACTTCCGCCGTGAAGTATTGAAGATGACCATCATGCAACCGCTTGATGTATTGTCGGCCCAAACAAAATTCGATATCGAAGCTCATTGCAACGGCGGTGGGTTATCGGGTCAGGCAGGCGCGATGCGATTGGGCATGGCGCGTGCACTTATCATGTTCGATGCGGAACTCAAAGTAGAATTGCGGAAGTACGGGTTTATGACCCGCGATCCACGCGCTGTCGAACGCAAGAAGTACGGACGTCCCAAGGCACGCAAGCGGTTCCAGTACAGCAAGCGTTGATGCCGATATCGCCGGGTGGCGAGTTATACGCGAAGGTTTAAAAACCGAAGCAAGGAGAAAAGGTTATCCTGTATGCCCAGAGTTAGTGTGGAACAACTGGTCGCAGTGCAAGCGCATTTCGGCCATCTTACAAGCAAGTGGAACCCGCGCATGAAGCCGTTTATCTTTTCGAAACGGAACGGCATCCACATTATCGACTTGATGAAAACATCAGAGATGATCGATAAAGCAGCGGAAGCAGTTTTCAATATCGTCGCTTCCGGCGAACAAATTCTCTTTGTCGGTACGAAGAAGCAGGCAAAAGATTTAATCCGCGAGCAAGCTGGCCGTTCCAATTCGCCATACGTATGCGAACGATGGCTTGGCGGCACGTTGACCAATCTGCAAACTATCCGCAAATCGGTCAAAACGATGCAGTCGATTGAGAAAAAGAAAATCGACGGCACGTACGAAAAGATTACGAAGAAAGAGCGCATCACACTCGACACGCAACTTGAAAAACTGACGTTAGCGCTCGGCGGTATCCGTGATATGAAGAAGTTACCGGGTGCGATGTTTGTGGTCGATATCCGTAACGAAGCGATTGCCGTAGCCGAAGCGACGCGCCTTGCTATCCCGGTGATTGGCATCGTCGATACGAATAGCGATCCGACAACGATTAAGTACCCGATACCGGCGAATGACGACGCTTTCAAGAGCATTTGGCTCATTATGCAAGCGGTCGCAAATGCAGTTATCGAAGGCCAAGCAGTGTGGTCGGAAAAAGCCGCAGCCCGTGAACAAGAAGTTGGTGAAGTTGCGCAAGGCGGTGGTGAAGATAAGCAACGCCGCGACCGTGGTGACCGCGGTGATAGAGGCGACCAACCGCGTGGTCGTGGTCCCCGTAAACGTGAACGCAGCGAACGTCCGGTCGAGAAACCTTCGGAAACGCCTGCCGCTGAATAAGGGGCAATCGTTTTCGCATGATTGTTGAACGACCCCGCTTGGGGTCGTTCCTATGTAAAAGCATCGCCGTAGTTACGGCAAAAATCAAATCCGATTCTATAGCAGGCAAACGCCTACGCTACCATCGAAGAGGAAAAGGAGAATATTCGTGGCAGTATCCGCAACCGTAGTCAAAGAACTACGCGAGAAGACCGGCGCCGGTATGATGGATTGTAAAAAGGCGCTCGAAGAAACCAATGGCGATTTTCAAGAAGCCGAGGACTGGCTCCGCAAAAAAGGCATTTCTTCCGCAGCGAAGAAAGCAGGACGGGCAACCAGCGATGGTACGATTGCCGCGCGGTTATATAACAATAACAAACGTGCCGTGATTGCGGAAATCAACTGCGAAACCGATTTTGTCGCGAAAACTGCAGATTTTGCAAAACTCGTGGACGTGGTTTGTACAGTGTTGAACGAGTTGCCGGCATTACCAGCTACAGCTGCAGAATTACCGAAGATTGTGGAAGAGACACGCGCTATAATGGTTGGCAAGCTTGGTGAGAACATGATGGTTCAACGTTTCGGTCGCATCGACTTAAACGAGCCAGGTAAGATTCAACTCTACATCCATCCGGGTAGCAAACTTGCAGTGATTGCCGAAATCAATACCGGTAAAGCGGAAACAGTGGGTAAAGCGGAATTCGTCGAATTGGCCGCAGACATCGGTATGCAGATTGCCGCCGCGGCACCATCTTCGGTTGACCGCCACGGATTGGCACAAGCGACCATCGACCATGAAATGGAAATCGCAAAGGAACAAGCACGCGCGACCGGTAAGCCGGAAGCAGTGGTTGAGAAAATTGCTCAAGGGAAGATGGACAAGATTTACAGCGAGTTTTGTTTGCTCGAACAGCCGTTTGTGAAGGATCCGAAGGTAACGGTCACTGACCACATCGCCACAGTAGCGAAGACACTGGGTGATACGGTCACCGTAAAAGGGTTCATTCGATACAAGCTGGGTGAATAACATTACGAAGCAATAGAGAAGCGGCACTAACCCGGTGCCGCTTTTTGTTTTAGTATAAGCTTTCGTTTCAGGAACTGAATTTGGAAAAAAGCGTGTAAACAGTAATCTTATAGACAACGCTATTTATCACATTAGAAGCGACTTCAGCTAATCCATTACTACTCAACCCGAAAGGAATAAGAATGCACCGCTCTTATTCTCGTCTTTTCAAACCGACTATCACGCTGTTCTTATTTTTGTTACTCGGTTCGAACTCTGTATTCGCCCAAGACAGTTTGAACATTACCCATTTGAGCTCACTCTTTCGTTCGTGGGGAGGGGCTACACAGATTCAGCTAGAAGATTCTCTTGCCTACGTTTCGACTGTCAATAACGGAATCGCGGTCTTGGATATTCATGACCTCGCGTCACCTCGACAAATTGCTTATCGCGAATTGCCGAGAAACCATCCGATCAACAATTTCGCTGTTTCGGGCAACTATGCTTACATCGCAGCAAGAGACAGCGGCTTGCGGATTCTCGACGTTCATGATACAACGAATATACACGAAGTGGGTTATTATGTAAGTGATTCTTCGCGATTCGTACAAGTCGTGGTA
>CAZPUW010000222.1:0-5252 GCA_964589795.1 uncultured bacterium | reverse complement strand
TGTGTTTAGTGCGATAGGTCTTTCGCTAAGTCTGCCACTCCTTACGATACTCATGCCGTTAGGGATAAGTTTCTACATTTTCCGCTCACTTACTTACACCATCGACTTATATCGTAAGAATATCGATGGGACGAAAGAGTACGCTTCTTACCTGACGTATGTCGGGTTTTTCCCCTATATCGTAGCTGGACCAATTGAACGTGCGGGAAATATGATACCCCAATTGGAACAACCGCGTGAACTGAAAACCGAAGATTATAAAGATGCTTTGCGGCAAATTTTATGGGGATTTTTCAAGAAGTTTTTGGTAGCCGACACTCTTGCTCCGCATGTCGCAGTCATTTTTGGTCAATACCAATATCAACCCGGATGGTTACTTGTATTAGGAGCGTTCTTTTATACTGTTCAAATTTATGCCGACTTTTCTGGTTACACCGATTTTGCTATAGGTGTTAGCAAATTATTTGGATTAAAGCTTCAGAAAAATTTCGACTACCCATATTTCTCACGCGATATTGCCGAATTTTGGCGGCGCTGGCATATATCGATGTCGTCGTGGTTCCGGGATTACATCTATGTTTCGCTCGGTGGTATCAGCGCGACGAAGCTTTCCACTCGCTTACTCTTCGTACTAATTACATTTACAATCAGTGGTTTATGGCATGGGTCAGCATGGACGTTTGTTTGCTGGGGACTGCTTAACGGATTGTTTTTACTTCCACGGATGAGCCGAACAACTCCGATTAAAAGGTCGCGGATGGTGGCGAAAGGAAAGATACTACCAAGCTTGAAGGAAGCCCGGCAATTGGTTATTACTTTTGTTCTTGTAATGATGGCATGGGTAATTTTCCGGTCGGATTCGTTGGCACATGCCTTGGGTTACTATCTCCAGATTTTCAAGACACCCCTGCACAACGTCGATGGTTTCCGAACCGAATATTTACTCGCATTAATCATCTCGGTGGTCATGCTCGTCATCGAGTGGATACAACGTACAAAAGTACATCCATTACAAATTGGTAAATTACCGGTCGTACTGCGTTGGAGCATATACCTTGCAGTGATTGTCGTAACTCTTTTATTCGGAAATTTCGGTGGTGGCGAATTAATTTATGCAAGGTTTTAAGAAATGAAGTCAGTATTATTTCGTACACTATTTTTTATTTTATTTTCGGTATTTGTGTATTGCGCAATCGTCGGAATCATGGTGAATGTGGTTCGACCACATTCACAAATTGAAACTGTAGTTTCGCGTTACACCAATGTGAAACTTTCGCAATTACGTCCCGATAACTATACTGCGGGTACATTACGCCGTTTCCGCGAATTAGAACACTTTGGAAACCTTGATGTACTTTTCACCGGTTCCTCGCACGCATTTTACTCGTTTAATCCCGTTATCTTCGATTCGCTCGGTCTGCGTTCATTTAATGCCGGAACTACCAGCCAAACCCCAATGAACACCTATTATCTTTTGGAACGTTATTACGATAAAACCCATCCTAAAATTGTCGTCATGGAAGTTTTTTACTGGATGCTTTCCTATCGTGGAAGTGAATCGTTTCTGGATTTATATACCAACATTAAACCGCATCCGACTATGAAGAAAATGGCAATGGAAACTCACGACATTGTTGTCGCGGATGCCATCTTGGCCCAGAACCTGAAACGACATAAAGTCGATATCGATAAGGTAAATATCACATTTCCTCACTACCAGACCGACGGGTTCATGGCGGTAGATAAAAACTACGATGGGTCACCGGAAAAAGTCCCTGCAATGCAAATTCTTCCTATCCAAATTGAGTATATCAAAAAGATTCAAGATTTTCTCGAAGCACGTGGAACAAAATTAGTACTGGTAATCGCTCCGATACCTAAACCTACATTAGCGCGTATAACCAACTATCCTGCACTTGCGGCTCAAATGCATACATTTACCAAAGAGAATTCAATTCCGTTTTTTGATTACAATGAAACTACTGAATGGAATACCACGCAGGATTTTTTTGATTTTCACCACCTCAACTTGAGCGGTGCGAATAAATTCACCCGAATGTTCTTCGACGATTTAAACAGAAACGGCTTACTTATAAACGCCGGGCATCGGACACTTGCATGTCAGTGAATACTTACAAACCTAAATCTTGGAAATATGGAGTTCATCCCAGCGTAGCTATTATCCAAAAGTGGCTTAACGAACTTGAAGGTAAGACTGGAAAATCGCTTGAGCAGTGGATGAAAATAATCGGCAAATCCCCCGTCAAAGAGAACAAAGCCCGTCTTATCTGGTTGAAAGAAACTTATGGGCTCGGCACCAATACTGCATCGTGGCTCGTTGACCGTGCCAATGGAAAAATTGATATGGATGAGACACCCGAAGCGTATTTCATCACGGCGAATAAGTGGGTGGATGATATGTTTGCAGGCCCAAAGCAGGATCTACTGCCCTTGTACGATAAAATTATGGAGTACGGCTATGCCATTAGAAAAGACGTCCGTGCTTGCCCTTGTAGAACAATGGTACCCTTTTACCGCAGTCATGTGTTCGCTCAGATCAAACCAAGTACCCGCACCCGCATCGATATTGGTCTCGCGCTAAAAGGAGTAGGCAAGGTTCCGGCAAGATTAGTCGATACTGGTGGTGAAGGGAAAGGCGACCGTATCACCCATCGAATACCGGTTACAAGACTGGATGAAATCGATAGTTTTGTAGTCAAGTGGTTGAAGACAGCTTATGAGCTGGACGCAAAATAAAATTTTGTCAAAAAAAAAGCATCCGTTAGCAAACGGATGCTTTTATTGATTTACCAAACTTTACAAATCTGCACGACCGATTGAGAGGTACCGGAAACCGAACGGCTTCAGTTTCGACACTTCCCAAATATTCCGACCGTCGATAATTGTCTGCGGTGGTTTGAGTAATTCTTTCACTCTGTCGAAATCGGGATCACGGAAATCGCTCCATTCCGTTACCACCAAAAGCGCATCGGCATTTTTCAATACGCTATACTGGCTTTCCGCAATCATAATGTTGTTTCGGTGGGGATGTTTCGCCAATCTGCGATTTGCTTCAGCAGTAGCAACTGGATCGAATGCGGAAATTGTCGCTCCACGTTTCGTCAGTTCGTCGATTACCGTAAGAGCTGGAGCTTCCCTCATGTCGTCAGTACGTGGTTTAAATGAAAGTCCCCAAAGCGCGAAATGTTTACCTTCCAGATTTTCACCAAACAGCCGGTACACTTTTTCGAGGAAGCGGTAACGCTGTTCGTAATTCACTTTGGAAGCCGCTGCGACAACTTGTAACGAAATCTTGTTGTCTTGCGATGTTTTAAGCAACGCTTTTACATCTTTCGGGAAACACGAACCGCCATACCCTACGCCCGGATAAAGAAACGCCGTACCAATTCTACGGTCGCTGCCGATTCCAATACGCACTTTCGAAACGTCTGCCCCGACCTCTTCGCAGAAATTGGCTAATTCGTTTACAAACGAAATCTTTACCGCAAGGAAAGCATTTGCGGCATATTTTGTTACTTCCGCTGACTTCACGTCCATCAATATTACCGGATGTCCTTGCCGCACAAACGGTGCGTACATATCCTGCATAATGTCCCGCGCCCGGTCGCTATCGGCACCGATAATGACCCGGTCAGGACGAAGAAAATCCTCTACTGCCGCTCCTTCCTTCAAAAATTCCGGGTTCGAAACGACATCAAATTCATGCGTGGTATGTTTCGCAACCTCTTCCCGGACTTTAACCGCGGTGCCAACCGGAACGGTAGATTTATCGACAATGACTTTATAGCCATTCATCGCAACACCAATTTCTTTCGCGACACCAAGTACGTGTTGCAAATCGGCGGAGCCATCTTCATCCGATGGCGTACCTACTGCGATAAAAATTACTTGCGATTCACGAACAGCCTTCGGTAAATCGGTGGTAAAAGAGAGACGTTCTTTTTTAACGGCATGTTCGACAATTTCGAGTAACCCCGGTTCGTATATCGGCAATTCACCTTTATTGAGGACATCGATTTTAGACTGGTCGTTATCGATACAAACAACCGTATGACCGGTTTCAGCCATACAAGCGCCGGCAACAAGACCAACATATCCGGTGCCGACAACGGCTAACTTCATGAAATACTCCTTGGAAAATTCGTGGTACGACGGCAATTTCACCGTCCAGTAGTGTACGTATTACTTTACTGTTTGGTTTCAAATGGTGCCGGTATGCTACGTGCCAATTCGTCCGCAACTACCAACGAGTCGAATGTCCCGGCATCCGTCCACCATCCTTTGAAATAATCCGCTTCAAGTTCACCCTGTTGGAGATAGTAATTATTAACGTCGGTAATTTCGAGTTCGCCGCGTGCAGACGGTTTTAATGTCTTGATGATGTTAAATACTTCCGAATCGTAACAATAAATGCCCGTCACCGCCCAACTACTCTTCGGTTCTTTCGGTTTTTCGACGATGTTGGCAACCTTACCATTTGCGACTTCAGCGACACCATACCGTTGCGGGTCGGGGACTTCTTTCAGCAATATTCGTGCACCGCGTCGTTGTACTGAGAAATTCTTTACCGTATTCACCAGCGAATCTTCGAAGATATTATCGCCTAAGATGACTACGACCCGGTCCCCATGAACAAAATTCTCTGCTAAGCCAAGTGCTTGAGCTATCCCCCCCGCTTCGTCCTGTACACGATATGTGAACCGGGTACGGTATTCTTTACCCGATCCGAGTAGGTTCACTACTGCCCCGACGTGTTCAACACCGGTAACAATCATGATGTCCTCAATACCGGCTTCCACCATCTTCCAAATCGGATGGAAGATCATCGGAGCGCGTCCGACCGGTAAGAGATGCTTGTTTGTCACTTTGGTTAGTGGAAAGAGTCGACTTCCGGTACCTCCGGCAAGAACTACACCTTTCATGGTCAGTCTCCATTGATTTTCAAAGTATTATTCGGATAAGTAACGTATAAGGTAGCGAAAAGAGGGAACAAGGGACAAACGGCTTCTGTAAAAGGTGTATTCACGGCAAACTGACTTATTCGAGATTAAGAAAATACCTCGGATACCACATAAACCTTGTATCTACATGCAAAATATGTATCTTGTTCGGGAACAAATCTGGTAAAAGGACATGATAACACATTCACTGAAGAAATATCTTAAACACTCGCCGCTTTTTTCGCCGTTGGTACAATCCGCACTATCCAACCGTGCGAAAGTTCGCGCCTA
>CAZPUW010000221.1:0-5262 GCA_964589795.1 uncultured bacterium | reverse complement strand
GCTACACATGGAGTGTGTACAAACGCACGACCCGACCACTTGAATGAAATGGGACCGACGACCGAGAACGTTGCCAAATCGTTATCGAATACTGTACCGGTACGGGCGAAATTTTTCACCGCAGAATCAAAATTGGTTTCCATCTTCGAAGAAGTAGCGAAGAAACGGCAGACGGAAATTTTCGTAGCGATTCCTTCGCGCAGTATGATTGCCGATTCGGTTACCGCGAAAGATTTAGCCGGTTTCAGTTATGTCGAGCATCCCGATAACGTGGCATTGGCATTGACCGTATGCGATTCGCTGGGTATTGGCCGTGAGACTGCTTTAAAGGGAATGCAAAGTTGTTTTCCCGATTCCGGCGCCTTGAAAATTTACCGTTGCGAATTACGCGATAAATGGTGCCGTTTCGTAAATGCGATGGCAGCTAACGATCCCGAGTCGACGGAAATGATTTGGAACAAAGCACGCGAACGGTACAATGATCAACTCGGTACCCGTATCGTTTTGTTGAACACGCGCGCCGACCGCTTTGACAGGTCGTTACAGTTGGTACAGATGACTGCGGAGAGCATCGAACACGATTGGTTTGTCTCGATTGGTGAACGCACCGACCGATTATTAGTACATTTTGCAAAATTTGGAATCCCGGTGGAAAAAGTTGTGACATTGGGTTATACGACACCGGAAAAAGTTTACGAAGCGATCTTCGAAAAAATAGGTCCGGAAGGCGGCACAGTTATGGGCATCGGTAACGTTGGCTCCGGTGGCTTGGCCGTCGCGAATCTGTTCCGGGATCGGAGGGTGGGCATTGATTGAAGCAACCGTAGGCCTGGGAGTCGTTCTCTCTTTATTATTCCAAGAGACGCTTGGTGTTGCGGCAGGTGGTATTGTAGTACCCGGTTATGTTGCGATACAGCTGAATCAACCATTGGCAATTTTAGCGACATTTATCGTTAGCTTTATTGTTTGGTCAGTCTTACGAATAATTTCAAAATTCATCTTTCTGTTCGGTCGGCGGCGGTTGGTGTTGTCGATCCTGCTTGGTTTCATTTTCGGTTATCTTTCGCGCCAGTTGGTGCTATCCCACGCACTACCGCTTGACCCGGGATTACAGGCAATTGGTTTTGTCGTACCTGGTTTGATCGCTAACTGGATGGAGCGCCAGGGAATTGTGAAGACATACGCAGCAGTTTTGATTTGTGCCGTGACTACCCGTTTGGTAGTGGTAATTGCTTTCGGTGGGAGGTTCTTCCCCCATGTCTGATTCAATCGATACCACCATGTTCAAACCATCTTTACGAAGTCCGCAATGGCTGGCAGTGTTGGCGATAGTTGCCGTTGGCTTGTATATCCTTGCCGAACATTCCAAGCGTCAGGTGCAATTACCAAATTATGAAGTCAAACTGGATGCCGCGAAACGGATGAATTCCGCGATTGCGGAGCTTCGCAAATTCCGGCTCGGCGCTGATTTTAAAGCGGATGCTATCAACGATCCCAACCTTTCCACTTTAGTAGGTCGTCAGGAATCACCAATCACGACTGAAGACGGGCGGCTCGAGTGGGTACTCACCTCGATTAACCCGAATATCGCGGCAACGGTAGTCGCATATATAGTGGAAGCGAATATCAAAGAAGGGGACAAGGTTGCTGTTACACTCAACGGCTCTTACCCCGGATTGAATATCGCGACTATTTGCGCATTGGAAGCGATGAAGGTGGAACCGGTTATCATTAGCAGCGTTGGTTCCGCACAATGGGGAGCGAACGACCCGAATTTTACTTGGCTCGATATGGAAACAGTTCTATACAAAGCCGGTAAAATCAACCACCGCAGTGTTGCCGCGTCGTTGGGCGGAGGCGGAGATTATGGGCGTGGGCTTTCCGACCGTGGCCGGCAAATGCTTCGCGACGCAATCACGCGAAACGGGGTCGAGAAAATTGAAGTGAATTCGCTCGATTCTTCGATTCAATTGCGGATACAGAAATTCACGCAATTGTGCGGTGGGAAACCGAAGTTGTTTATTACGGTTGGAGGAGGCGCTGCCGCAATCGGACATGCTGAAAACGCGCTTTTGATTCCGACCGGATATTTTGCCAATCTCCCGGCGCGGAATTATCCGAATATTGGGGTACTGCATTTGTTAGCCGACCAAGGCGTTCCGTTCATCCATCTGTATGACATGCATGTGATTTCAACCGATTTCGAATTGCCGAAATCGCCCGTACCGATGCCGGAACCGGGCAATGGCGGGGTATTTTCCACGATTCGGTATGATGTCCGCATCGCGGGACTGGTCTTATTTATTTACATCATAGTAATCGGCTTGGTGATACGGCATGACCGAAAGCAGTATATACTGACTGAAGAAGGGGCCGATCCCGATACGCTACCGATGGCGAAATAGTGTATACCGTTGTTATCTATTCGTAAATTATTTCAATTGTCGGAATCATCCTTAGAAATCGCTAATGCTGGTTTTCCGATACGTGTTTTAAAGGAGTTTAGAATGAAACGAACCGCCGCCGCGTTGCTGACTATTGCGTGCTTGACCGGCGTGTCGCTGGCAGCATCCTGGCAGGTAATCGAACCGGCTCCCGCTTCGAAAACGGGACTTCCGGTTACGACGGGTGGAAAGCTCTTGCGCTATTCTCCGGCTTCGCTTACCGCTCCGCTCTCCATCACAATCGATGGCCCGACAGTTGTGCGTGCTAAAGTTCGCGTACCGGCGACTACAGCGGTGCGTGAATTCAAAGTTGTCGCGTTGTTGAATGGAAGCGCACCGGCGGAATTTACCGAAGCGGCAATGCCTTCTAATGATATGGAAGGGCCAAACGGGATGAAGATGACGATGGAGAAAGACCTCGATTTCAAAATTCCCGATGGCAAGCAAACACTCATTCTAAAACCTGCGGCAGGGGATACTTCGACCCTTTATTTCCGCGTATTCAAGCGTATCTTACAGCAAGGGGAACCCTCGGCGTGGGAAGCGATTGCACCGCGCGGTTTCCGTGATTTGGTCGGGGTAGTGGTTCGTGAGAAAGAAACGACATACTACCGACAGACAAGCAAGAACGACCTGACAATGAAATTCGTCGGCCCGACTCGGGTAAGAATTTTAACACGAGCGGAAGTTCCCGGCGGCGATATGGATCGCACGATTAAGTGGCGGCTTGAAGTAAAGAGCGACGGTAAATCACTCGGCGTATTCCCGTGCGAAGAACAAGTAAGCAGTATCGCGGGACATTCGACGCAAAGCGATTTCGTCATGACAGCGGCGGCGGCGGTAAATATCAACATCCCGGAAGGGAAGCACGACATAACGATTAGCGTGCTCGATCCCGATTTGAATGTAGTCAACCGTATTTTGATTCCGGCGAAGGCGTTGAAAAATACCGCCAAATAAAAGGAGGATACACAATGCGAACCGCTAAGTTCGGCTGGTTGGTTTTCCTCTTGTTGTTGTGCTTCGTAAGTGCCGAAGCAGCGAAGAAGAACAGCGGCCCTTATGATTTCTTCCGTTCTGCACGAACGAACCGTGAAAAATTGCGGCTATATTTTGAATGGTCGCCGCAATATGACAATAATGTTCTGAAATACTCTTCGTTCGATAAAAATAATTTCAACAACGGTACCGAACTCCATCCGACTCCGATATCGAAACTGGAACAATGGAGGCAACAGTTCGGTTTACGCGGTACGTTCACCCGAAAATTTTTCCTCGATAAAGCGACGACGTTCAGCGGCTATTACCGTTGGAACAGTTTTCCACAAGCGAGCATCATCAATTACCAATCGGGTAATTTTCAAATCGAGCAGGTGATTATCAAGCAAGTCAATTTGAAGATTGCTTACAATTACTTGCAAGGTTATCCGTTGCGGAATTACACCGACCGCGATACCAAGATTTGGGAAACGGCACGATTCGACCAGAATGAATATTCATTCAAAGTTCCGGTGACGGTTGTCGATGGCTTGGAAATTGAACCGTACGCGCAGTGGCGAATCCTTTACTACAACCCATACTTCACCGAATACGATGCTTCGGGGCGTACCTACGGCTCCACGGCAACCTACAAATGGGAAAAGTTGGCGGACGGAGCCATCGGATTTGAACACTCGGAAATGAATAATTTCGGTTCCGCTCAAATCACCGGTGTCGATCCGTTACATCCGGTTTCCGGCGACGATGAGTACGGCAACAGCTCGTATAAAGAAGATGAATACAAGATTGCATTGGGTATTCATCCCGATCTTGGTGAATTAGGCAGGATAAAAGTCGGTGTCGATTATCTCTACCGTTACCGTGTTTATACAACGGACGGCGATTTAGTGGATGATCCATTTCATTCCGGGCGGTCGCATAATTTCCGGCGTTATGGTTTTGAAGTTGGCGGCGATCCGGTTCAAAATACTTCCGTGAGTTTCCGGGTGGAAACAGAACAACGTACAACGTATTCACCAAATCCGGTAGTACCGATGTACAAGGATTATAAAGCTACGAGGATAGGAATGACGATGAGTTACCGGATATTCTGAGATTGTTTAAGACTAAAAGAAAAGGCGTATTGACATACGCCTTTTTTTATTTATAAACTGAAATCACATTGCTTTTTGAATTTATACGAAGGATATTATCTCTAATACTTGAATTGGAGGCGAAGATGTCACGGTTTACTCGCAGTTTACTCGTCTTACTTACCACAATTACCCTAACTACAACCCTTTTATCTCAACCAACCACTAACATAAATCTTGTCGGGCGAATACGCTTAGGGCTTGCGAATTCACTCTCAATGGTTATCGCTGGCAATTACGCTTACCTCGCAACAAGTTATACTGGCTTACTCATCTTAAATGTTAGCAATCCCGCGACTCCTATTGAAACCGGCTCTTGCGTTTTGTATGGCTCGGCGCAACATGTCGCTGTTAATGGTGACCTTGCAGTTGTGACGGTGAATGATTCCATGTTGTATACCGTCGATATCTCCAATCATACCAATCCGGTACAAGTAGGATTTTGTAATCTCCATACCTATGCACACAATGTGACGATTCATAGTAATTATGCGTATGTTGTCACCGTACGGGATGGGATAAAAATTGTCAGTATCGCTGATGCTGGAAATCCGGTAGAAGTGGGTAACTATCCTTTTCCGGATTATTTAACCGATATTAAGTTTACAAACAATTATGCATTAGTTGCCGCACCGGATTCCGGTCTGTTAGTGTTGGAAGCGAGTGACCCGGTATCGTTAACGCGA
>CAZPUW010000220.1:0-5266 GCA_964589795.1 uncultured bacterium | reverse complement strand
TTCACTTAGTGTGAAAGGTTCCGGGGGCAAGAAATCATCCGGTTTGTCGGACAAATAGTAATCCAGCCAAAAAATGGTATGGTAAGCCGTGTACCAATAGAGATGATGTTTGGACTGATCTGTCCAAAGTTCCTCAGGACACGCGTCGATTGTATTTTCAAGTGTATCAATCGCGGCACCAAATTGCTGCCATAATAGATTTCGAAAAAATTCTATCGTTATTGCCATTAGAAAATTCTTTTCGGTTCCGCGTTTTAATCTTCGCGTTTCAGTTTGCGAAGCATCAGCTCCAATGCGACTTGACGCATCTCTTTCCCGGCGAACATCACATCGTACATTGCTTGTGCGATGGGCATCTCGACACCAACCTGCTCACCCATCTCGACGGCGGCAAACGTGGCGTTGACCCCTTCAGCGACCATTGTCATGTCACGCAGGATTTCTTCCAACTTGCGACCTCTACCAAGTTGATCGCCGACGTAGCGGTTGCGGCTATGCTGTGACATGCAAGTCGTAATTAAATCACCAAGCCCGGACAGACCGGAAAAGGTCGACGATTGACCGCCAAACTTGACGCCGAGCCGGGTGATTTCGACAAGACCACGGGTCATCAACATTCCCTTGGTATTGTCACCAAACCCGAGACCATCGGAAACACCGGCAGCGACGGCAATCACGTTCTTTAACGCACCCGCCATCTCAACACCGATAACGTCGGCACTGGCATAAATGCGGAAAGTGGAGCCACTCAACAAGTGCTGAACTTCATGCGCGAGTTCGACATTTTCACACGCAACCACGACTGATGTCGGGAAATCTTTGACTACTTCTTCCGCATGAGACGGGCCGGATAGCGCGGCAATTTTGCCGTGCCGATATTCCGGTAACTCATCGGCAATTACCTGTGACATGCGTAGATGGGTTTTTAGTTCAAGACCTTTGGTCGCGCTAACAATCGGTGCAGTCAGATTATGCGAGCTCATCTGTTTCGCAACGGTACGCATGGTATGACTGGGTACGACTAAAATCAGTAATTCCGCACCATCCATCGCTTCAGCAAGATTACTGGTAAAACGTAATTCTTTAGGTATCTCAAAATCTGGCAGTAATTTGGGCGCAAGATGGGTTCGATTCAACTCATCGCAAACATCAGGACGAAACTCCCATAACACGACATCATGCCCTTTGCGATGAGCAAGCGCACCAAGTCCAATTCCCCACGAACCGGCGCCAATCATTGCAATACGATGTTTTTGGAGGTCAGTTGTCATGGTTACTTCGAGATAACTTCACCGACGTGAAATATATCGTCGCCCAAAATAGCACGCAGTTGCGATTCATTTCCCGACTTTGCGATAATCACCAAACCTACTCCAAGGTTCATTGCTTCCCGCATGCCTTCGTCGCTGACATTGCCGTGACGCCGGATTACATCGAATACCGGTGGCTCGTGCCATGTATCCCAGTCAATGTGTAATGACAGGTCTTTACGCAACAGACGCTTCGTATTGCCGACGATGCCGCCACCAGTGATGTGGGAAAAACCGTGTACCCATTCTAAGGAGCGACATTGTTTAATCGGGACGAGATAACTGCGATGGACGGCTAATAGAGCATCCGCCAAATTCGTACCGTCGGTTAATTTCTCATGGGGAGAAAGGCGGGCTTTCTCAAAAAGCACTTTGCGGGCAAGGGTGAAACCGTTGGTATGGAGCCCGGTCGAAGGGAGTCCCCATAACTCATCACCAGACTCGATGCGGGTTCCATCGAGAGCGGGTACACCGTCGGGTAATGAGCCGATAATCGTCGCACCCAAGTCGAATTGGCCGGGAATAAAGACGTCGGTAAGCTCGGCGGTTTCGCCACCGATAAGCGCGATGTTGTTATTGACACAACCACGAACAACACCCTCAAGCAAAGCAGTATCACGGGGCGGGTCGAGTTTATCGGTTGCCAAAGTGTCAAGCAGGAATAAAGGGTCGGCACCCATCACGGCGATATCGTTGACACAATGATTGACCAGACACTCACCAATCGTGTTGTACCGGCCTGCCCACTCGGCGACAATCGTCTTGGTACCGACACCATCGGTGGAGGCAATCAAGCGGCGGGAAGCGCCAGCCGCGGCTAAGTCGAAGACACCACCGAATAGCCCGATATTACCAACGACACCGGGACGACGGGTTGACCGCACCATTTCCTTGATGCGATCAACCAATTTTTCCGCGTTCGAGATGTTTACGCCAGCTTCCTTGTAGTCCATTTGTACTTACTCTATTTCAAGCGAACAGATTTTTTTAAAGATAACTGCGGGCGGACGCGGGGGTCCGCCCCTACTAAAGTTCGTGCTACTGAATAAAAACAATACGACCGCCCATAGGGCGGTCGAATGGTGCCGGGGGCCGGACTCGAACCGGCATGATCTTGCGATCGGTGGATTTTGAGTCCACTGCGTCTACCAGTTCCACCACCCCGGCTGGTATAACGATGCAATTTATGACTTTTAATGGTTAAAATCAAACGGGTAAGAGATGGGCTTTGGGCATTGGGCTATGGGGAATGAGCAATAAAAAGTAACAAAATGATTGACGGTTTGGGTCGAATAGTAAATCTATTGAAGTCGGAAGCGGATGGGTTGAGTGACCCAGATTGTGACTGGTTGACCTTTAGACATTGCGGGTTTGAATTTCCAAGTTTGGACGGCTTCGACGGCCTTCTCCTTGAAACCAAGGCCGGGCGGTGTTTCTTTTAACACTTTCGCTTTGACAACATCACCATTTTTATCGACCAATATACTCAGAATGACAATACCCCGCTCACCGGTTTTTCGTGCGTCTTCCGGGTAGAACGGCAGCGATGCGGAAATAACTTCGGGAAGTATATCAGCGTAAACTTTGTCGTCGGGACCCGGCAAAGAATCTGATGACACAGGTTGTGTAACATCCTTATCCAAGTAATCGGATTTCGATTTTGTCGAATCGGGAGTTTGAATAACTTGGAAGTGCTTTACAGAATCAGGTTTAAATTTAATCGGCAGTGTAAACCAACAAGCAATTGTATCTTTATTCAAATCTATAGCAGGTATAAATTTCCACTTTTTGACGGCCTTTATTGTCTCTTCTTCAAAGCCTAGATCGGGAGGTGTTGCGCGTAAAATCTTTACGGAATCGACGTCTCCTTTTTTAGTCACATAAAATGTAGCAATCACTATGCCAGGTACAAATATACCACGTTCGTCCAAGGGGTAATGCGGTGCAGGAGTGGAAATAGGTACAGGTTCCTTCCCTGCTCCGCCTATAGTACTATAAACTTCCGATACTGTAACTAATAACAAAGCAAAAAATAAGACTGACTTGAAAAAAATAAATTTGCACATTATACACTCGCTGATTTTCTGTTAATATGTTTTAATGTATCAAAAGAAGGTTTCAAACGAAAGAGGTCGGACAAGATTGCCCAACCTCTACGTATAATAAACAGTCAGCAAAATTACTTCAATGCAAATTTAACCGGCTGTGAGACCCACACTGCAACGGGGTGTCCGTTGTTCACTGCTGGTTTGAATTTCCAACTCTTGACTGCACTCAAGGTTGCTTCTTCAAAGCCAAGCCCGGCAGGGTTTGCACGGTCAATTACCGCTTTCACGACGGAACCATGAGTATCTACCAAGAATGAAACAATTACGCTGCCACGGACACCGGCATTTCGCGCGGCAGCAGGATATACAGGTTGCGCGCCGGATAAGAATTCCGGTTGAGCTTCCACTGGAACAAAATCACCCTTTTCGGGATAGACCGGATCAGGCGGTAAGGCAATCGTCAACTGCTCAGAATGCGCTTGGGTGTACGTTCCAATTTGACCGGTATCTTTTCCGGTTCCACCCACGACACCACCAACGACACCCAGCACAATTGTGTCGGGTACGAGGTTGTCAGGAAGAACAATGTTTGTACTTACCTGCGCCATTGCCGGAGGCGGATCCATGACAACCAACGGGACAATCGGCGGTGGTTGCCACGGATGTGCTGGTGGATCCAAATTCACAACAACGTCAATTGTCGTTGGAATAGCTTTTGTGATATGGGTCTGCAAATAATGGCTGATGCTGTAACCGGTAGCAAGTATCGACCAAAACAACAGAATTGCGACTTCGGTCGCCAGTAAGGTGTGAATTCCAATTGCTTCACGGATTCGTAATGCTCCATACTCACGGTCAAGGAGTTCATCGTAAATCGTAGTTTGCTTTTTCATGGTATCCTCCTTTTATTCTCAAACGAATTGTGACTTTTGTAACCAAGCCCCTACGTTTCCAAGTTTCAACGATTTCAGTGAGCCGTCATTTACAGTAAACAGCAGTTCTTTTACTTCTGCAATAGATATTTCAGGATTCAAACTATATGTTTTGTGCGGTGGCGCTATCATTGGATTAGACGACGAAAAAAGGCGCACTTTCGTGCGCCTGTTCGGATACAAGGTATATTTAGTACTATTTCAGTGTAAACCGAATCGGTTGCGTTACCCAAATCGCAACTGGCTGGCCGTTATTGATAGCGGGTTTGAACTTCCACGCTTTTACCGCAGTTATGGCCGCTTCTTCAAAACCGAGGTTAGCGGGAACAGCTTTCAGCACTTTTGCCTGTGTGACGTCCCCTTTTTTATTGACGAGAAACGACACAATCACCTGACCGCGAACACCGGCATTACGCGGGCCTTCGGGATAAATCGGCGGCGGGGAGGAAATCGGTTCCGGTTCTTTTTCGACGGCTACAAATTCATCCATCTTTGGGACATAGTCTTCTTCCGGCGGTGGCGCGACAACAACATCACCTGACCCTGCACCGGTAGGAGCTTGCACACCGGACTTGTCGATTTGCTGGGCGATTTCCTTCACCGTCATAATCTGAACGGTGTCGGCTACTTTGGTATCTTCGACCGCTCTGGCTTTGATAATCGTCGGTGGTGCAACTTTCGGGGCTTCAATTTTTAGTTGCTCGACAACTTTATCCGCCAACGAAGGAGGTAACGCTAATTTGGTCGGGTCAATGTAAATCACTTTCGCATTCGAATCATCGCCTTCCATTTTTTCTTTGATGAATTCGTATCCCCACCAACCGCCGAGTATTGTACATAGCGACAACGAGGCGATAATGACTCCCCGAATCATGTTTCGTCCAATGATGTCGCGGAGAACTAACGCACCGTATTCGCGGGCGAGCAGTTCATCGTAAATAGTATTCGCTTCCATCATTTCTCCTCTACCGCTTAA
>CAZPUW010000219.1:0-5287 GCA_964589795.1 uncultured bacterium | reverse complement strand
TCGTTTGCTAACGTATATTCGGCAGACGCACACCCACCGCTTTTGTCTAATAGATACATGACATACAGAGTATCATCATTCACAACTTCCTGTACCGAAGGAAACATTTCGCTGTTTGCTGAACCGGATGGTTCACCGTGGTTTATTGTGTTGGTTAAATTGGTGGCCATACTCCAATTATCGCCGTTATCTACCGAAACACTCGCCCAGATATCACCACACGGCCAACCATTCGCACTGGTATCGTTTTGGGCGTACCGGGTAAAAACACAATACAAATTTCCATTCGTTCCAATCGACAACGAAGGGCGTGAAATAGTCGATTGGTATGCCATTGTAATGTATCTTAGGCTCGACCACCACCATCCATCCGCTACAATATCAAAACTATCCGGCCGTGTCTCTGTCCAATGCCAAAGGAAGCAATGTGAAGTCGTGAAACCTCGAATTATATTACCGCCAGTGGTCATCGTATCGGGGGGACCTAACCAAAGGCCACGTGTAATAAAAACGATGTGTAAATGATCCTGATTGTCGAAAATCATGTTGGCATCTTCTGAACACCATAAAGTATCACCGGGATCATTTTCGTTTTGATATAATCGTGAACGTGTAATATTCCTCGGTGTGTCAAAATTCCAACTGACTCCATTGTTGGTCGATTCAAGTAAATAGAGATCATTAATTCCATCGTATGTGGATTCTGGTTGATAACCATTATAAACTGATTGCGCCCAAGCCATTACGACTCGATTGGAAATACGCGATGCAGCTAATGCGCAAATACCGAAACTTGTCGATTCTGCCGGTGCGAAGGTTGTAAAAATGGATTGTGAAGTATCGCCTACGCTGTAAAATAATTTACAATAATCAGCATCGGAACGAGGATACTCCCGGCTGAATATGATGGGACGGTTATTCCGCGCGATTACCATATTGGGCCAGATTATCGAGTCTGCCGGTGGATTGGTGCTGTTTGCTATCGGATGTTCACTGAATCTACCTGCTGGGTACGCACTATCGACTGCGACGGTAGTTGTGTAACCAAGTGATGTACCCGGTCTGTGAGCGGTGATAATAGCATACCGATGGTTTTTTAATCCGATGCATGGGTAACCTGCACTTGCACCGTTGAAGAGAGTGATACCATTTACCGCCAGCCATTCGCTGTATGGTGCACGGTGATTGTACTCAATGACACGCGTACCTCCTACACTCGGTAGATTCATCCAAGTTGCGTGCAACCCGCCGACCGCATCGTACGCAATTCTGCGTGGTGAACACCCGTAATCGAAGAAATCTTGATACGTAGTACCAATAACCGTTTGTGCGATGGAGATACTGAAAGCGCACAAGCAAGCGAGTAATAAGAAGAAGTAACGCATACAAACCTCCACTCGGGTTGTACTTCGTTGTCTGTAATAAGGAGGAAATGCAAATATTTATACTTATAGAATGTTACAGCAATTTATTTCCAATTACAACCGTTTTTTTTATGAATTCAATTTTTTGCTTCGACCGATAAACGAGAGAACTAATGTGGTAGTGTTGGCAAGACGTGTAAACTAATACTTTCTCTTAATTTCCACAATCGAGTTACCGAATTGTTCCGCGAAGACGACAGAAGTATCATACCGTTTACTTAGGTATCGTGCAACAGAATCTTGGTTCATACCAGTGAGGTCTTTAAAATTTGTCCACTCGTTCAAGCTATTGAAGTAGTTTGTAGATAGAATTTCTTCTAAGTAAACTTTTGCCCCCCGCTTCAATGAGTCATCAAGATCCTTCGATAGCTCATTGAGAAAGTCATTTTGGTGAGAGCCGCAAGAAACGATTAACCTGCTGGAATTTCTGTTAAAGAAAGATAAGTAATTTCCCCACTCACTTATGTGTATTAGAATGTCTGCCGATGATGTGTGCGCTTGAAAAAATTCCATTTTTTTCCAATCTTCTCCACCCTCTTTTAACGTGAAAGTTGGTACGGGGTAAAAGAAATTACAAATCAATAAGAATGAAGAAAAAATTGGTAACGGTATGAAATACCAGTAATACTTAATACTCGATACATAATAATTTTCAGCAACAACTAAACAGGACTGGGTTACTAAAAATGGAATAGCGGAAAGTGAAAATTGTGGATCGCTCCCTAACCAAAAAACATTGAAACCCAAGATGCCGACGATACCGGCAAGATTACTAAAGTAAATTGTCCGGGAAAACCGATTACGTGGAAATTGGAAAAAGACAAAATGTACATAAAATATAATTAATAGCCCTATGAAAAACTTGACTATTTCCATTTTGGCAATGGCAAGTCCGCTTTGTTTATGAATCAGTAATTTTATCCAAGTTGTAACGTCGGTATGTCCAATAAATGCGTTTAAAAGTCCGGATTCGGCGCGTAGAATATTGGTCAACGAAAATTTCTGTAACTCTGGACTGAATCCCCTGATACTTGGATGGGAACTAAACCAGGTAACAAATTCAGTTACAGAAAAGTGTCCAATTTTCGTGAAAGAAGCGAATCCGAGAATGAATAACGGTAGTAAAATTGAGCCGATTACATAGAATAAAATCTGTTTTTTCTTTCCGTTATTCTGGCCGTAATTGACTAAAAGTATGCAATAAGCAGGAAACAGCATCGCGCAATTCAATGCGTACAGTATAGATAAAACAGTTGTAAACATTGCAAGAAATGTGAGTAACCAAGTCGCACGATTACTCTGATAAAGTCGAAGTGCCGAGAGATACAATAGTGTGGAAATAACAAAAAATTGGGAGAGAATGGCAGATTCGACTTCGCGGCTATGCAACCAATGAACATAACTGAATGCTAAGACGAAACAGGCAAATATAGACACTCGAGTTGGTATTCCTACGTTTTTAAGGAATATAAAAAAAAGTGCGATGGATAAAGATCCCACCAATGACGTAAAAACTTGTAGTGAGAGAAAAAGAGGAATTTGCAGACCAAGTATTTCATTAATTCTACCGACCAAATGCAGTGTCGTAGTGAGAAATAAATGTTGCGGACGAAGAAGTCTGACAAAATCTGTTGCCCAGTGTACTTCGTCGATTGCATCACTGTTGTCGGCTATCTTGGTCGGCATCGTGAGAAGATATACAATGAATACTGAGATAAATAAAAAGAATGAAATTGTTATTGGCGATTTCTTGATATTCAGTTCCATTGTCATCACCTTGGTTGATTTCGATGAATTCGATAACTAAGTTCGAGTTGGGACGAGAAGATTTGATGGAGGCATTGTACGGCGTATGTAAGGTTGTTCTGCACCGCCAATTACAAATAATCAAATTGAAAATGAATTAGGTATATACTTTAGATAGTATATTTCCTGATTATCAGTCGCCAGCCGATATGTTATCAACGTTTGTCTCGAGCATGGACTAACGGACCAGAAAAAAAGGAGAAATTCATTCTTTTATATCAAAACAATTTAATGTAGTTAATTATCATAGTACAGTCAACACGATTGATGGTTTCCACGTTCTGTTCCGTTTTTAGACTTGAATATTTCCTAATCCCATCAACACTCGTCCCGCCGCTTCGTCTGCGCTCGTATCCTTCCGCTTCGCGATGCAGATACCGAACGGTTCGCTGACTACCCACGCCTCTTTATTTTCAAAAAATGGTGCAAATCGCTGCATCCATTCTGCGACCGCCGGATGATTCAAGTTGTCTGCATCCTCCGGCAACTTGGCATCGAGCCGCGCTTCCCGCTCTTGTATCGAGATATGCCGTATCCCCGTTCGTTTCGCTTCGACTCGCAACGACACCACTAGCAACAATCGTTGTACCGCATCCGGTAGTTTTCCATAACGGTCGCGCATCTCAGCACGAATTTCTTCCACTTCAGTAATGTCCCGTGCTTCTTCTAATCTCCGGTAAACTTCCACCCGCTCGAATACTGTCTCAATATATTCTTGTGGTAGTAACGCCTCACCCGGTAATTCAATCCGCACCGGTGCTTCTTCCTTTGCGAGCTCAATCGTATCCGGGTCTTGTCCTTCCCGTAACGCTTGGATAGCTTCTTCTAACATTTCCAAGTACAAATCGAATCCAATTGCCGCAATCATTCCCGATTGTTCTTTCCCCAACAGATTCCCGGCACCACGTAATTCCAAATCGCGCAGTGCCACATTGTATCCCGCCCCCAGCGCATTGAATTCCTGCAATGTCCGTAGCCGCTTTCGTGCATTCTGCGTTACCGTGAGTTGAGGCGGTGTCAATAACCACGCGTATGCTTGCCGGTTACTTCGTCCAATTCGCCCTCGTAACTGGTACAATTGCGCCAGTCCGAGTGTATCCGCGCGATTAACGATAAGCGTGTTGACATTCGGCATATCGATGCCCGATTCCACAATCATCGAACTCAGCAACACGTGATATCGCCCTGTCATAAAATCGAGCATGATGCGTTCCAATTCGTGCGCGGGTAGTTTCGCGTGTCCCATTGCGATTTTGATTTCGGGAACGATTTGTTCGAGTCGCATTTTTATCTGCGGCATCGTTTCGATGCGATTGTGAACAAAAAACACCTGCCCACCCCGCGATGTTTCGCGTAATATCGCCTCACGGATGAGACGGTCGTCAAACGGCGCCACTTCTGTTTCTATCGGTAGCCGGTCTGCCGGAGCAGTGCGGATATAACTGACGTCCCGCGCACCGGAGAGTGCCATTTGCAATGTGCGTGGAATTGGTGTTGCCGATAGCGAAAGTACGTCCACTTCGGTACGTTTCCGTCGCAAATCGTCTTTCTGTTTGACACCGAATTTATGTTCTTCATCGACAATCACGACGCCGAGTTTCCTGAATTGAACATCCTTTCTCAATATCCGGTGCGTACCAATCAGAATATCGACTTTCCCTTGTCGCGTCTCTTCTAAAATCCGCTTGGTATCTTTCGGTGAAGTGAACCGCGACAGCACCTCGATGTTTGCGCCGGTATATCGGAACCGGTCGCGGAAAGTCACTCCGTGCTGTGCCGCGAGGACGGTTGTCGGGCAAACGACTCCCGCTTGCTTCCCTTCCTGCAGCATCTTCCACACAGCCCGCATCGCTACTTCGGTTTTTCCGAAACCAACGTCGCCGATTAGCAATCGATCCATCGGATTCGGCGCTTCCAAATCCTGTTTTATCTCTTCCGTCGCCGTCATCTGGTCAGGGGTATCTTCAAATTCGAATGCCGCCTCAAATTCATGTTGCGATGCCCCATCCGGCGTTGCCGGCGGACGTTCGACTACTGCTCGCGTTGCATACAATTCG
>CAZPUW010000218.1:675-5288 GCA_964589795.1 uncultured bacterium | reverse complement strand
CGGCAGTTGCGGTAGTAATTCCAAGCAAACCGAATGAACCACTGGGATAGGTTCGATTTAATTCGACAACAACGTTCCCATCGACATTCGTCGGAGTCCATGCAATATTTACTGTATCCTGTTGATACCATGTTTCGCCGCCGTTAGGATAGGTAACTGCGATGGTACGTGCGGCAATAGTAATATCACCACTCGTCGAATCGGACAATGCCGGATAGACCAAACTGGTAACGCGATATCTTGCCGTCGTGGACGGGGTTGCGGCAATTGTCCACACATAGCTACCGGCTGTTGCCGGAGCCGTACCTAAAGTTTGCCAACCACCCGCCGGGAAATTGTTGCTGAAGTCGATACGGACGTTGCCGGTAACACCGAGTGTGTTCCACGAAATGGTGTCATTGTCTCCGATGTAACGGATGGATGCCGCCGCCGGCCCAGTATAGGTTACAGCTCGGGTAAGAATTGAAAGGGATGCATCACCTTCATCGGACAAAATCGAATAGGTCGTGTTACGAACCCGGAACCGTGCATTCGTCGTTGTCGGTCCTGTAACCGGCCATGCAAATTGACCGTCGGTAAAAGTCGCATCGCCGACATATTCCCACGCACCGGACGGATAGTTGCGATTTACTTCGATCCGCACTACACCGGGAAAACGAAAACCCGACCACGTAATATTCACAGTATCGCCTGTGTACAGGGTATCTCCGCCATTATCTGTTATTAAATGGATACTGCCAAGAATATCCATGTTAATAAAATCATGGTTCGCACCGTTAGTGCGATAACCGTATAAATACCCATTCCATCGGTACATATTCGTAATTTGACCGGCATTGGATGCATCAAGCGAATCGATTATAACGGGAGAAGCCACATTCGACCAATCATAGGTATAAATCCGGCTTGAATTGCTTCCGATGTTATTGGCGAGATATACGTAATTGGTATCGATCAAATATGATGTGACCGTTCGGTGTATTCTTCCCAACAATTGAGGAGATGCGGGGTTGGATACGTCGTATTTCCACACCCCACTGTCAGCAACAGCTCCGATAACCATATAATACAGGTTGTTTCCATCCAAGTGGATTTGATACGCGCTACCACCTACTCCAATCGAGCCGGATACCTGTGGTGAGGATGGGTCGACTTTCGTAAACAGCTGAATCCCGCCGTCATGTGCAGCAGCAACAACATTTGCGTTGGCATCTATGGATGTCCAAGTCGTGCCGTCATTGTAAATGTTCGCTTGGGTGGGATTTGCCAACGTGGTAACATTCGCGGTTTTCATACCCTGCGACATTGCAGCGATGTAAATGTAGTTGCCGACTTTCGCCATATTTTGCGCATCGGTAGCCCATTGACCGGCATTTCCACTGACGTTTACCGGGCGTTGTGCATTATTACCGGTTGTCGCTAAAGTGTAAGTGCGAATACCAGCATTACTGGTTGCCATGTATGATCTTGATTCAGTAACGATTTGCTGGTAATAGGTATTGCCCTGATACACGTTACCCGATAATGCAGGCCCGTCGGGTATCGCCACGTTGAATATATTCAAACCGCCAATCGTAGCAGTCCCACCGTTCGCGACATACAAATACGTTCCGGCACTTGTACCGCTCGGAACAGTGTACATCGAAAACAAACCGCTATATCCGTAAGTAGGTGAACCGGTTCCACCTAAGGCAGTATTGGTGATATATACAAGGTGTTGAGCGAATACTGTCGAACTAAGAAGAACTAAGAGTAGAAGAGAAAAGTAGAACGAATATCGACGCAAAGTCATCATTGCCTCCCGTTACTTGGTGAATGTCGTAATATGCGACTGACGAAATCGACTTACAAGTTGAAAAAACCAAATACAATAAAAGATGGAACAACGCTCGTTATTTCAGTCCCATACTTACACTTTCAAAATAAACTTTTATTTTTGTTGATTTTATGAAATTTATTTTTTTACTTAGTACAGTCGAGGCGATACAAAGCGTCATGTCCAAGACGACATAATTCTCAGATAGCAGAAGATGTGCCACTGGATTAAACGGTTTAATCATAAACGTTTGGATTGAAATTTTCTCGGCTTCACGGTTTTCTTCGACGATTTATACGAATAGCATTCGTCTTATACGACATTTATGTCGAGTACGTCGTTTAAAACAGTAGCGAACTTTTGTGGATAAGTAGAAGAAAACGAAGGGATAATGAGGTTAGGCTGCGAATATTACTCATAACGTAGGGCATCAATCGGGTCAAGACGTGAGGCCTTCATGGCCGGCCAAATGCCAAATACAACGCCAACCACACTGCAAAAAATCAGCGCTAAAAACACAGTCCAGACAGGGATACCAACAGGGAAATCAGTTGCTTGTTTGAGGATTAGCGGACCCGCAATACCAAAAAACAAGCCAATCAAGGCGCCAATTTCTGATAAAACAACTGCTTCTACGAGGAATTGTAAAAGAATTTCTCTGCGAGTACTCCCCAATGCTTTTCGGATGCCAATTTCACGAGTACGCTCGGTAACCGACACCAACATGATGTTCATAATTCCGATGCCCGCGACGAGCAACGAAACTCCAACAACACCCATTGCGGCAATTTTAATCCAGCGGGTGAAATTGTTGAAAGCTTCGATGATTTGGTCGTTGTTCCATATCCCGAAATTATCGGGGTCTTGCGGTCGAACATGGCGAAGAGAACGCATCAGCACGCGGGAATCCTCCATCGCTTGTTCCATCAGCTCAGGGTGTTTGGCTAACACAGTGATATTGACACCATGCTCCGACAAACCATAAATCTGTTCATAACAGCTCAACGGCACGACGGCTAAGAAATTCGATTCGTCGCCCTGAAATATCGAACCCTTTTCCTGAAACACGCCAATCACTTGAAATGAATGGCCCATGAATTTTATCCATTGGCCTACCGGTTCACGCCGGGAAAATAATTTTTCCGAAAGTTTGCTCCCGATAACGGCAAATGGACGTTGGTCGTTTACTTCTGCTTCAGTAAAGAACCGCCCGTTTTCAATAACAAAGCCGTTATTTGCGGCAAACTCGGTCGTTCCTCCAGCGACATTCACATTGGGATTCGTCTGCACTTGATCGTTCGATACAATTTGACCCCACCGCCACGCTTCCGCACCAACCGAAGCTACAGTCGGAAGTTCGGCGATGTAGCGAACGTAATCCCATTTGATAGGAGGACGAGAACGATCATGATGCCTATCATCAAAACCAACTTGGGCGTCATAGCGTTGAATCTGAAACGTTCCCGCGGCTAGACCGCTTAAACTTTCGTTGATTTTATTCTGAAGACCGGTGATAATCGCCATCATACCGATAATCGCCGCTACACCAATAACAACTCCGAGCAAGGTCAATCCACTGCGGAGGCGATGTGCCCAAATCGCTGTGAAAGAAAGGTTGACCATTTCCCGGAATATCATATAACGTTACCCTTCATACCGCAACGCGTCGATGGGGTGGAGTTTCGCAGCCCGTGCCGCCGGATAGAGACCGAACATAATGCCGACCACCGCAGAAAAAACGATTGCTCCTAATGCAAGCCAGATAGGTATGGATGTCGGGAGTGAGCTCGAAATTAAAGCGCTGAAAACATAAGAAAGCATTAAGCCGAAAAATCCGCCAACTGCGCAAATTATCGCCGACTCGATAAGGAACTGAAGCAGAACATAATTTCTTGTCGCACCAAGCGCTTTACGCATACCAATTTCATTGGTTCGTTCGGTGACGGATACGAGCATGATGTTCATGATACCGATACCACCGACGAGAAGCGAAATCGCTGCGATTAAAGTTCCCGCCGTATAAACTCCACCGGTAATACTCTTGTAAAATTGGTCGAGTGCGTTCTGGCGGTTGATGGAAAAGTCGTTCGCTTGCTGAGGTTTTAATCTTCGCGTAACTCGCATCAATCCGGTCATCTCACTTTCGAGTTCATCCAAATCGGCGGGATCGCGCGCTTTGGCGATAATCGTAATACCGTTGCGGCGACCGGTAAAGCGCAATGCGGATTGATACGGAATCATTACAAAATTATCAAGCGATTGGCCGAAAGATTTTCCTTGCTTGGCCAATAAGCCAACCACAGTATAGGGAAAATTACCGATTTCTATCTCACGCCCGATGGGATCAAATGCACCGTAAAGCTCATCCGCCACATCCTGTCCGATAACGCAGAAACTACGGGCACTAGAGACGTCCTCAGCCGTAAAAAAGCGTCCATTATCAAGTTCACCGCCACGCACGTCAAGGTATTTTTCATCGACACCAAAAACAGTCACACCGGAAAGAGTAACGTCGCGTCCCTTCACCCGTGAACTAAATCCGTTCACTCCGGTTACCGCTTCGGCAAGGTCATTATTGTCACGAATAAACTGGAAGTTTTCGTATTTGATATCTTTGCGGTTCATATACAGCCACCAGTCGTCCATCACGACCCACGGCCATTTTTGTATATATAGCGTCCCCGTTCCAAGCATGTTGAATTGAGTGGAAAATGCTTTATTCAAACCCTGAATAATCGCGAGCATCGTACATACCGTCGCCACACCCATCACGATACCGGTAGTAGCGAGGAGAGTG
>CAZPUW010000218.1:0-665 GCA_964589795.1 uncultured bacterium | reverse complement strand
AGTGCGTGTTTTATTCGCACGCAAAGCTCGCATCGCCGCATCCCAACTCTCGTGTAATATGAAGGCAACAGAAATCATGGTTACTCGAACGTTATGCCGTAACCGGTTCTACCCGGCGTACCGGGTTAGGGGTATCAGATTGAATCGAACCATCGAATAAGCGGATAATCCGTCGCGCGTATTCAGCGATGGTTTCTTCATGGGTAACCAGAACAATTGTATTTCCCGCAGCATACAATTGATCGAACAATGCCATGATTTCATCGCCGGTTTTGGAATCGAGATTACCAGTTGGTTCGTCGGCAAGAAGTATGGATGGATTATTTATTAGTGCACGGGCAACAGCGACACGCTGGCGTTGTCCTCCTGACAACTCATTAGGACGGTGGTGCATACGGTCACCGAGTCCGACCCGTTCCAGCATCGCCTGTGCGCGTTGCTTACGTTCAATCGCGGTTACGCCGGCATAGATAAGCGGCAATTCGACATTATGGAGCGCATCGGCACGAGCGAGCAGGTTGAACGTCTGAAAAACGAATCCGATTTTTTTATTCCGTACAGTGGCAAGTTCATCGTCAGACATTCGGGATACATCGATACCGTCAAGGAAATAGGCACCACTGGAAGGAGTATCGAGACAACCAATCAGGTTCATCAGAGTGGAC
>CAZPUW010000217.1:0-5303 GCA_964589795.1 uncultured bacterium | reverse complement strand
ACTTTGGAGCACCATAAATCTCATATTCTTTGTATTTAAAGGTGGCGTACTTCCCTTCATTTTCTACAAAAGCAGCCCTCCACGCTGTTTGATATTGCGTTTCGTGTGTAAAAAATTGAAGTAATTTAAAAATTAAATCGTATTTTCTGATTATTATATGCAAAACAGCCAAAACCGAAGACACATAAAGAAAACAAAGTGCAATATTCAAGTCTACTACGATCATTTTTTCCAGTAAGAAACTAAAATTGAGTCCCTTTATTGCCGAAACAATTTTAAATTCTATTAAAGTTATTATCAATGAGTTGGCTACAAATCGAGTATCTGATTCGCTTTTAAATGAAGGTGAAAGGTGTGCACATATCGCTTTTGTTAAAAAGCCCGGTATAAGGAAGATTAATACTTTTATCGCTTCTTGTGTAAACATACTAACCTCATTTTACTTTAATCGTTTTTATATAAATTCTTCACCACTTTCGATGCTACCCAACATATTCCACCGAGTACCAATCCCGATACGACACCAACCAACGGCCCGGTGATGAGCATCATCGTGCGTAGCGATACCGGCAGTTGCGCCGATGCCATCATCGTTTGCTCGCCGCCGTGATGCGCGATGTAGGCGTCGAATAAAATGACTTGCGACCCGGTTATCCAGACACAATTGAACAGCGACGTCATAAAGCCGTGGAGGAAATATTTTTGCGACACGTTCCGCGCGATGATGATGGCGCAGATAATGAAAATCACGCACCAGAATACCGGCTCGATGTTCGATGGAATCCAATAGACCGTCGCAACCGACATCGCCAGACCGAAGAGAGATAGGAGAAAAATTAGTTTCCAGTTCATAAGATGGGCCTTGGGCATTAGGCTATGGGTTTATTGGTCATGGGTCGTGGGTCATAGAAAAGATTGGGTAGCATCGGCGTCCACGCCGGTAACTAATAACAATTGTTAGTTTACGAATGGTGATAATTAAAGTCAAGAAGAAATGATGGATTTAGGATTTTGGATTAAGGATTCAGAAGGATAATAACAATACTATTTTTGTTATGATGGGTGACGGGAAAAGATTCAAGATAAAGAAAAAGATACAATAAAAGGGTCGCCACTGATAACTAATGGTCTACACTCCTCGTGAAAAAAGAACAAGGTTCAAAAGAGTGCACGCCTGGAGACGCGCACTACTAAAGAACAAGCCGGGACGCTTACCCGGTTATCGGCTGTCGGTTGCCAGTTACCGGTCGCCGGTTGCCGGTTAAAAGATAAAAAAAGTGGATGGTGGATGGTTGCCGGCTGTCGGATGCCAGTAAACAGAAACGCCGATTGATTTATCTTTTTACCAGTGACCGGTAACTAGAAACCGGTAACCGTCTTTGCCCAATACCGGCGTGGACGCCAGCGCTACCCAAAAGGCGGGAAAAAGGGAACAGGGGCGGGGAAAAAAAGAAAAAGGATACAAAAAAAAGAACAGGCGAGACACCTATACCACCCAATAAGGCAGGGAACGGGTTACCGGCGTGGACGCCGATGCTACCCAATATATACAGGTCTGGAGACCTGTACCACCCACAACCCATGACCTATGACCCATGACCTATGACCTATGACCCACCACCTATGACCCACTGCCGGTGGCGCTGCCACTGTTCATAGATCACTCGGAAGTTTGCGTGTTCCCCGTCACGATTCTTTTGAGATTGAGTTGATATTCGTATTATTGGGTTGGAGGAGTTGGATGCAAGAACACACCTTTCTCACGGTTCTGCACTGGGATAGCCAAGGGCGGGGCGGTACGGTATCGTACACGTCCTATCCTCGCGACCACCTGCTTGGCGGCATCGGAAAGGTAATTGCCATCCCCGCTTCGTCGGCGGCGTCGTTCCGCGGCGACCGCACGAAATACAATCCGGAAGAACTCCTCGTCGCCTCCCTCTCTTCCTGCCACATGCTTTCCTATCTCCACCTCTGCGCCGATAACGGTGTGATCGTCACCGCATACAAGGACTCGGCAAGCGGCACGATGATGGTCGATGATTCGGGTGCGGGACAATTTATCGAAGTTACTCTCCGTCCCGTCGTGATTGTTCGTAGCGCCGATATGGTTCCAAAAGCGGAAAAATTGCATGACCGTGCACATGAACTCTGTTTCATTGCGAATTCGTGTAATTTCCCAGTTAAACACGAGCCGAAAATTCTTGTGATGGGGTCGTAGTGTGGGGACAGGGGTCAGGGGACAGGAAAAGATACAAGATAAAAGAAAACGCTCAAGGGACAGAATAAATTCTGTCCTACGTAAAGATAAAAAAAGGCGGACATTGTCCGCCTTTTTTTCTATAACCCATCCCCCGTTGCCCGTTACCTGTTCCCCGTATTTATGCTACTTCTTTTTTTACCGGGACCCAAATTTCGATGATGGTGTTGGGGTTATCGACCCCGCAGAAGCGGCGGTCGTAGTGCTCGAAATTGTAATTGTCGGATGGTTTGTACACCGATTTCGGGAACCACTCGCGGTAAATATAATCATAGGTTTTCGGTAGTCCATCGGGGAAGAATGCCCCTTTGTGCAGGAATACGGCATAGTCTGCGGCAGGCAAGGCGCGGGTTACCATCCCTTCCGGAATATCGGAAGCATTTGAGACCTCTGCTCCGACAAATGTGGTAAAGTCTTCGTGTTCGTTTCCCGATCCCTCTTTTTTGCCGCCCATGATGCACAGTCCATAAGCAACATCTAAATCTTCGCGATGTAGTATATCGTCCTGTCTTTCGCCAAAAACCTCCCACAAACCGGGAAATGATTTTTCGGGATGTGGCGTACGTTCTTCGATACCGACTACTTCAAACGACTCGCGTCGTACAAACCGGGGTTCCTGTGGAAGTGTCATTTTGCTCTCGCTGGTTAGGTGATTGCTAACGGGCTACAGGTGTGGTGCAAAGTTATAGGAATGTCGGAAATTGAATGAGAGTGCGCAAGAATTTTTCGGGACAATTGTAAATTTCTTCAGGATCGTCCGGATTCGACCGTTCTGTCAGATGACAGGGCTTTATGATTTTTTATTTCGTTTGTAAAAACGCAAATAAAGTGTACTATATTGGTGGGTTTTCGCCTTCAAGGAATGAATGGGTATCGCAACCGACATATACGAACCGAAGATTATCACGCTTCAACAACATGCGGACGATTGCCGCCGGTTAGGGATTCCCGTCTATTTTTCCGGGCACGGCTGGTTCTGGAAACAAGGTGAGCGCGGCTCCTGCGTCCGCTTTCCCACTCCGATTACAACAACCCCGGAGCCATCCGAACTTAACAAAATGCATCTTCGACATTTGATACCACTATTGAGCTACGTTCGCGAACCGGACGCGGAACATCCAGCAAACGCGTATGTTTACAAGCTTGACGCCCCTTATGTTTTTTCGAAATTGAAAAGCAAAGAGCGTCGCAATGCGAATAAAGCGCTAAATGCGTTCCGGTACGAATTCATCGACTGGGATACGCTGAACCGGCATGGTTACGAGGCATATCGCGATACCCGCATCAAGGCGCAACTACACGATTTTTCCCCCGAACATTTTAAGGAGCGGATGGCGAAGTTGCGCAACTGGAGCGGCACCAATATTCTCGCATGCTGGTCGGGTGACCGGTTGGCGGCGTTCCTCGCATTCATGATGTTCGACGACCGGTGCGAGGGGTTGTTGTGGTGTACGAATGCGGAATTTATCGACAACAATCCGAACAACGGGCTTTACCACACGGCAAACGAATTTATTCTGAACCGCTGCGGGATGAAATCGTTTTGTATCGGCATCAGTTCGCTACAACAAACGGCAACATTCGGCCAGCACCGCTTCCGGGTCAGCGTTGGGTTTACGCCGCTTGAGGTGTATCGCGAATTTCATTTACACCCCCTACTGCGACCGCTATTCGGTTTACCGACACTGTCCCTGCTTGAGTCAATTCAAGCGAAATTTCCCCAACAACGTCAACTCAGAAAAATTGTCGGCGCATTTTCGCTGATGCATGGCCGCAAATCGAAAGAAATTGTTCCCGCCTCACCGGAATCGTTACTCAAACCGGAAGAAGTCGCATTAAGCGAAGAGTAGCGACTACCCACGGTTTCAGTGTGTCCGTATTGTCCCACCGCGAAGCTCCTTCGTGAATTTGCTTATATTAGACACAATGAGAACTCCGATTGAACAATACGATCCACGAACAACGACACTTTCCTCCTATGCGGAAGATCTAAAGCGTATCGGTATGCACGCCATTTCTTCTACCGGCAAGCAATGGTGCTGGATACAAAATGAAATGGCGGCGGTTGTTCGTTATCCTACTTTTCTTACTGATTCGCCTTCCGAAAAAGAAATCAAACAGGTGTTGTGGGGCAATCGAATTGGATTGTTAAGTTATATCCGTGAACCCGACGAAAAACATCCGGCAAATTCTTTTCTGTACGTCGCCACCGAATATGATTCGGAGAAGTTGGGACGAAAAGAGCGGGCAAGTATCCGGCGCGCAATGGCGATGACAACCTTCGATTTTATCGACTGGGATACGTTGCTCGAAAAAGGGTTTGAGGCCTACCATGATACACGGGAGCGGGCGGGGCTGAGCGATTGCGACGAGGCGGGCTTTCATTCGGCGCTCAATCCGTTGCGCGAATCGGGCGGGATGAATATCATCGGATGCTGGGTGGAAGAAGAACTGGCGGGATTTTATATTTTCCAGTTATGCGATGATTTCGCGGAAGCAGTTTTGACTTGTTCGGCGAGTCAATTCTACCAAACGAATCTAAATAACGGGCTGTATCACCATTTGCTCGACTTTTGTTTGAACAGGGTGCGGGTAAAAATCGTTTCCATCGGTTTGAGTTCAATCCAACTCGAAGCGAAATCCGGGCTCCATCAATTTAAGCAATCGGTTGGGTTTGAGGTTCGTGAAGTTCATCGGGTGTTTGTGTTTCATCCCGCGTTGCAACCTGTTTTCAACCGATTTACCTTTCCAGTTTGGAACGGTATCGGCAAGATATTTCCCCGTTCGAGGTATATTCGCAAATTAGTGGGTACGCTTCACTCAATGGGCATTGGCGAGCATGTAGAGGCGAACGAACCGGAATCAAACAAGGAATAAGATGTCCACGCACGACGAAGCTCCGACTCGCTGCATCATTTGTAACTACACGGGACCGACAACGTCCGCGGGATTTCTCCAGCTCTATGCGCAACATGAAAAGCCGCCCGTACCGGTAGCGTGGTGGGAATGCCCCAACTGCGGAAGTTGGTTCGGTTCACCGCATCCA
>CAZPUW010000216.1:0-5333 GCA_964589795.1 uncultured bacterium | reverse complement strand
ATTGCGGCGGCCCGATACAAATCGCTTCGTCGGCAAACCGGACATGAAGTGAATCACGATCCGCTGTCGAGTAGACAGCGACAGTCTTGATGTTCATTTCCTTGCAAGCGCGAAGAATTCGCAGAGCGATTTCACCGCGGTTCGCAATCAGCAGTTTATTTATCTTCCGGGGTTCAGACACTCGGTTCAATCCTGAAAAGAACGGTACCAAACTCCACCGGCTGACCATTCTTGACGCAAATCTCAACGACTCTTCCAGTAACTTCCGCTTCGATTTCGTTCATCAGCTTCATCGCTTCGATGATGCAAAGCGTCTGCCCTTCCTTGATGTTCTGTCCTTCATGGACATAAGCGTCAGCATCGGGTGAAGGTGTTGCATAGAATGTTCCCACCATCGGGCTGGTCACTTCGGCAAGTTTACGGTTGCTACTTGGTGCATCCGATTTCTTGGATTCTGCCGAAACCGCCACCGGTGCGGCGGCTGCCGCCTGCGGCATCGCGTACGTCGCGGGAGCGCTCATCGATGGCCCGTTCTTGCTGATATAGAGTCGTGCTTCTCCGGTATCGAGTTCTAATTCGGTCAGTTTCGATTGTTCGAGAAGAGCAACTAAGCTTTCTACCGTCGACATATCGATAGTGAGAATCGGCTTAGTACTTACCTGTGGTTTCGGTTTGGAGGTAGGTGTTGCTTTCACAGGCGCTGATTTTTTCGTTGTACTTGCTTTACGAGGCATGGGAATTACTCCTTAACCCGTTCCATATATTCATGGGAACGAGTGTCGACTCGAATTTTTTCGCCTTGTTCGACGAAAAGTGGAACCTGTACAGTTGCACCCGATTCAATTTTAGCTGGTTTCGTAGCACCGCCTTGTGCGGTATCGCCACGAACGCCGGGTTCGGTCTGTACGATTTTATAGACAATAAAATAAGGTAATGTGATGCTTAGAGGAGTGTCGCCGCGGAACAATACATCGCAAATCTCACCCTCTTTTAAGAACTGAACGTCATCGCCGATTTGTTTTCGCTCAAGATGAATTTGTTCGTAGGTTTCCTGATCCATAAAGAAATATAGGTCGTCTTCTACATACAAGTATTGCATCTTCCGCGCTTCAAGGCGAATAATGTCAACGTTTTCACCACTACGAAACGTTTGTTCGATAACCCGTCCGGTGATAACGTTTTTCAACTTGGTGCGGACAAATGCTCCCCCTTTTCCGGGTTTTACATGTTGGAATTCCACAACTTGATATAAATCGTTCTTAAATTCGATTGTCAATCCATTACGGAGGTCGGCAGTCGTTGCCATATATAAAACGGTCTCCAAAAGTTATCGTTAAAGAAAATAAAGATGGCGCGACGGAAGGTCGCACCGCTCCTTTGCTCCACACCAATCTGCTTAAAATAAGGATTTTTAGGTGCCTAATGCCAACGGTGCCGTTCCGGTCTCGATCCACTGATGAAACATTTGTTCATTAATGACTGGAATACCCAGCAGTTCCGCTTTCGCACGTTTACTACCGGCGGCATCGCCTGCGACAACAACAGTCGTTGTCTTTGTCACGGTTGCGGAGGCCTTACCACCCAACTGACGCACAAGTTCTTCGGCTTCTTCGCGTTTCATTTGTAATGAACCGGTAAAAACGAAAATCTGCCCGCTAAGCAGCGCCCTATCTGCTTTCGCTTCGGTAAGTGCAGATTTACTGATTGCCTCCACTCCCGCTTTATCAAGACGTTCGATTAGCGCCCCGAAGGTATCGCGTGAAAATGCCGAAAGCAATTCCTCAATCCACAGCAAAGAAAAGTTTTTCTTTTTTGAATCACCATAACGCGTGTATAAACCTTCTCTTCCAGCAGTCATCAAACTTCGCACATTGGGGAAACCAGAAGCAATACGACGGGCTTGTTCTTCGCCAATCAAACGGATACCGAGTGCATATAAAAGCCGTTCGAAAGGTTGCTTTTTTGATGTTTCGATTTCTGTTAACCAAAGAGCTATCGTTTTCTCAGCGATTCCTTCCAAACCTTGCAGTTTTTCTGCCGATAATTCATACAGATCAGCAATATTGTTCACTATCCCTTTGGATAAAAGCAATTCTATTGCTTTCTCACCGATACCCTCGATGTCCATCGCTTTACGCGATACAAAGTGTGAAATTCTTTGCTGGGCTTGCGCCGGACAATTTTCGTTCGGACACCGCAGCGACTTTTCGCCTTCTTTTCTTATAAGCAACTCATTACAGCTTGGGCAATTTGCGGGTGCAACAATGACATCTCCACTATCCGTGGATGTCGCAATGCCGACAACTTTCGGTATTATCTCTCCACCCTTTTCGACAAAGACATTATCGTCGATACGTAAACCCAATTCGGCTATCGCGTCCTCATTATAGAGCGAAGCCCGTTGCACGGTAGTCCCGCCAATCCAGACCGGTTCAAGGTTTGCCACGGGTGTCACTACGCCCGTTCTTCCGACCGACCATTCGACCGAAAGCAGTTTGGTTACGACCCGTTCGGTGGGAAATTTGTATGCAAGCGCCCACTTCGGCACTCTTGCCGTCATACCGAATTCGCGCTGTTCGACAAACCGGTTCACTTTTACTACGACGCCGTCGATGTTGTATGGGAGCGTTTCTTTCGCCTCGCGCCAGTGTTCCCAAAACCGTTGTACTTCATCTAAATCGTGGCACAACCGGCGGTGTTGATTCGTCGGAAAACCCCATTTGTCCAGCAAATCAAGCGCTTCGGATTGGGCGGCAACCTGTTCGGTTTCAGTAAACGCAAGATGGTATGCGAACATTTTCAACGGACGTTTGGCAATTTCTCCGGCGTCAAGCAATTTCAGCGAACCGGCGGCATAGTTGCGGGGATTGGCGGCGGGTAATTCACCCCGCTCTACCCGCAGTTCGTTCTCCCGAACCAAATCATCGCGGGTCATATACACCTCGCCACGAACCTCAATAACTCCTTTTGGGGCTGGATTCAGCTTGAGTGGTAACGTTTTAAGTGTGCGAATTGCCGCGGTAATATCTTCTCCTACTTCCCCATCCCCGCGGGATGCGGCACGGGTAAACACACCGTCTTCGTATGTTAAAGAGTATGCAACACCGTCGATTTTCAATTCACACATCCATTCGGTTACCGGGTGTCCGATGTACTTTTCCGCATTGACAAAATCCTTCACTTCGTCAAGGTTATAGGTATTCTGAAGCGAGAGCATCGGAACGCGGTGCCGTATTTTCGCTAATTCGGTGGTTTGTGCGGTGGAAATACGCTGGGTTGGACTGTCGGAACGGATTAAATCCGGGAATTGCTTCTCAAGGTCTTGCAATTCCCGGTAGAGGGCATCGTATTGCACGTCCGTAATTTCCGGGGCGGCATCGACGTAATAGAGCTTGTCATGGCGCGACAGTTCTACTATCAGTTCTTCGATGCGTTTATGGGCAGTTTGTTTTTCCGGTTCGAATAAGTCCATGCGGTTAAGATACAAAGAAATGGTTGACAGGTCATGAGTCATATCAAAAAAGTGATATAGGATAAATCGACTCTGGATTTTATCCATAATTTGTTACAACTGAGGTTAATTCAATACTATATTAACAGGTTACCACAAACGACCATTAGGAGGAAAAATGAAACGTTCCCTGTTCTTACTCTTCGCATTCTTATTTATCGCAGGTTTCCCCGTTTATACCTCGCTTGCCGCAACAACCATCGAAGAAACGGAAGCGATGATCGCGGAAGCAGATTCATCTGATGCAGCTATCCTTAGCCCAAAGATGTTTGGCAAGGCAAAGGATGCACTAAACGATGCAAAAACAGCGATTTCGAAGAAAAAATCTGATGAAAAAATTCAAGACCTGTTGAAAAAAGCTCAGGATTTTGCGAAGAAAGCCGGTGAAACTGCTGAAATCGGCCATAAAGTTTTAAAAGATGCATTACCCGCACGCGCAAAAGCCGTCGCTGTCGATGCATCCAATGCCGCTAAAAAACAGTGGGACGTGGCTAACAGTGAATGGAAAGATGTTATTTCCGATTTAGAAGACAATTCAATCGAATCGGCACGAAAGTATGAAAAAGATTTGATTGAAAAGTTTGGTAAAGCGGAAGTGGAAGCAATTAAAAACACCGTTCTGAAAAATGCCCGCGATGCCATCGACGCTGCGAAAAAAATGGGTGCTGAAACCTATGCACCGCTAACCCTCCGAACCTCGACTGATGCCGAAAAGAATGCGGAAAGTGAACTCAACCAGTCGGTCTATGCCGGTGACAAAGCCAAAGAATCTGCGCGAATTGCTACGATGGAAGCGAAGCACGCTCAGAAAATCACCGAAGTCGCAAAGCGATTCAGCGGCGATGAAAGCGGCTGGGAAAAGGGCTTTTTAGGTTACGAAGAATATTTGAATGGTTTCGCCCGTCGTTTGAACCTCGACCTTGAATGGAGCGATGGTCCGGAAGGGGCGGCAAAACAAGTCCTGCAAGCTATCGATTCGGTTCACCTTGCTTCGGAATCTCAGTTGTCCCTTAAAGACCAGCAGTATGCTTTCCTCCAGCAAAATTTCCAGAAGACCCGCACGAAATTAGAAGACGATCTTTCGAAAGCGCAACTTCGGGTTGCTGAATTGGAAAGCCGTCTCGGTATTGCACAACGCGAATCAGACGAATTGAAACGGCACAAGGAATTGGAAGAAATGACTTCCAAACTTGCCGACCAATTCGGACCGAAAGAGGCATCTACCAAATTAGTCGATCCGAAGGGAACGATACTTCTTCGGTTGGTCGGTCTGACATTTGCTTCCGGTTCGTCTACTATCAACGCTTCGATGGAAAAAATTCTTGCGAAAGCCATCACCGGTATTCAGGAACTTCCGAACCCATCCCTCGTGGTGGCTGGCCATACTGATTCTCAAGGCGATGAAACCCGCAATAAAAAGTTATCGTCTGATCGCGCGTCTGCGGTTGCCTCCTACCTGCAATCGAATTTAGGATTGCCGGAAAGCCGCATTACGGTTGAAGGACATGGCTCGGAACAACCGATTGCCGATAATGATACCCGGGAAGGACGGATGCAAAACCGTCGTATCGATATTTTAATCAAGGTGTCGCCGAAATGAAACTGATAGCATTTCTTTTTCTATTACTATTTGTTGCAGGTGCGTATGCGGCTGATGTGAACAGCCGATACACCACTGCCCTCGATAAATTGCAACAAGGCAAACGTCTTGAAGCGTTGCAGGAATTTCGCGATTTAGCCGCTACCAATCCGAAAAATCAACTTTGCGGAAACTTTCATTTTTGGTCGGGTGAGGCGTTACTTGGGTTGGGGAGAACGGATG
>CAZPUW010000215.1:0-5339 GCA_964589795.1 uncultured bacterium | reverse complement strand
AGCAGGTGTCCGCTCCAGATTCCTCCGACGGAAACGGTGGACCAAATCTCTTCGAAATGTTCTTGTGACTGCTTCTCGCTGTTCAGTATCGCTATCGGCTTACCCAATACTTCCGGCGCGCCGTAACCCATTATTCGCGTGAATGCGGGATTCACATAAATCAAATTGGTATGGCTGTCGGTGATTTCTATCGATTCGGTCGCGGATTCGACAAGTGTCGCAAGCCGTCTGATTTCCGCTTCCGCCAATATCCGGTCGGTAATATCTTCACCGATAACTGCGGCGCCAACCACTTTTCCTTCCCGGTCGCGCATCGCCGTGATGTTGAATAGAATTGTACGCCGTTCACCCTGCTTAGTTATAATGTCGCGCAATTCCTGCGGATCGAGCCGGTTGCGTTGTATCTCATTACGGTATTCCTGCCACCGCTTGTTGCGGGTCGGTTCCGGCACCAACCGGTCGAACCAATTTGAGTGTAACAATTCCGATTCCGACCAGCCGGTGACTTCCTGCATAAATTTATTGCAGAACAAAATTCGCCCGTCGCTGTCCAATACATAACCGATTAAGCGGATGTTGGAAAGAATTTCCCGGAAGCGGCGGTCAGATTCACGCAACGTTTCGCGGGAACGGTGCAAGTTGTCGAGCATGCTGTTGATGTTTTCCGACAAATCGCTCAATTCATCGCTACCGCCGATTTTGGTTCTGCGATTAATGTCGGCGCGGTTTCCGATTAAGGTTACCTGTCCGCTAAGGTTTTCTATCCGGTTCACCAACGTCTTGGAGATAATCCACCAGAAGAAAATCAGGAGACTCAAAATCGCAACAATTTTTACGATTACATCGAGTACTTCGGCATTGATGAATGGTTTTAAATCCCGTTGAATTCGCGCTTGCAATAAAAATGCCGGGTGATCATAGAAGTCGTTGACGACGGAATAGCATGCAAGTTCGGGACGGCTAAGGACTCTACCCGGAACTTCCATAAACCATCGTTCGTTCTTCGCAGCTTTTTGTTTTAGGTCGGCGTTGAGCAGCGAAAGCGGAGTTAACGATATTCTGATTTCCAATTCACGGGAGAGGCGGTTGAACATCGTACTGTCCACCAACCGTCCCACCACCAGAAGCCCGGTTATGGTTTCATCATCGTCACTTGCATGGATTGGATGGACGGCATACAGTAATATGCCTTCCGGTACTTCCAACAACCCGGATAAGCTGTCATACTTTTGCGACCAGAGGAATTCATTTTTCTCATACCACTCCGGCGACAACGTTGAAAATTCTATTCGTTGTTTCTTCTTATAATCGTAACCGCGTGAATACAGGACTTTCCGGTTTGAATCGAGAATTGCCAAATAATGGATGTTGGCGATGGCAAAATTCCGGTGAGCTAAATTCTGCTCGATAAAATCAGGATTACTGTTTTTTAGATAATCCCGCAGCGATTCCCGCGACGACCAATCCCGCAAAAACGCAACCAAGTGTTCTTCTTCGTGGACGATTAACTTGTTGGCCCATGCAAGATCGCGTTTACCGACCCGTTGCTCGAAATCGGCAAAATATTTGTTGGCGAGGTATACGTCGAAAAACAACACGGTGAACAGAATCAAGGCGAGCGTGAATCCGAGGAAAAATAACATGCGACGCCGGAGGGTCATGTTTTCCTCGAAGTGCGACCAATAGCGGACAAGTTGTGAAGTAATGAGTAAAGCATTACGCTCCACTCCACTTTCCCTCCCTCAAACGAGGGAGGGAACGGTGTGTGTAGTTCTTTGAATGATTCATTTCCGATGTTCTACGGAAAGATGAGTGTAGTTCTTGTTTCACTTGCTTCCGTTTATGATTCGGAACCGGCTGACCCCGAAAAATTGATCAGCAAGGTTTGGATGAACTTTATTTCAACAAGGTTATTTTCTTCGTTACAACATTCGATGCGCTATTCAATCGGACGAAATAGACACCGCTCGCAAACCGCGACGCATTCCATGCGAATCGATAGGTGCCGGCATTCATATTCCCCGAATAAAGATGCTCCACCATTCTTCCGTTGATATCGAATATTGCTACTTGTATGTTGCCCGTCTTCGGAACCGCGATGTTGATTTGCGTAGTCGGATTGAACGGATTGGGCGAAGCCGAGAGCGCAAGTTCTTTCGGAAGCAACGAAGAAGTTTGTTCCGCTACGCCGGTGCTCGGCCATTCAATCATCATGCGGATCGCATAATCGTGAACCGCGTTTGCTGGAGTTGCCGAACTACCCGCCCACGTAAAGCAGTGGCCCGAACCATAGGAAACGGAATCGGCGGCAAGATGCGGAAAGTTGTTTGCCCCATCCTGCTGCATTATGACATACAGTATACTGTTCGTTAGGTTGCGGGTCTCCGCGCGATTTGTTACGTCGATAGAATGCCATACCGCAACAGTATCGGCGGCATTCGCCACTGCAACGGTTGTATCGAGAATCGTAAATCCGATTAAGTTACCGGTCGCACCCGATGCCGTCATCAACCGCACCCGCACTGAACCGGCACCACCGCCCCGCGTTGCGAATTTAATCGCATCGACGTAATAACTTCCGCTGTAACCATCGCTGGTGAGGGTGAATTTTTCGGCATAACTGGTAGTAAGCGGAGGTACCGTCGGGGGCAACGAATCGGAAAGCCACCAATGGCGGCTGTCGTAACCGACTTCATAGAGCCCGGTAGATTGAATGTTAACGTCGTCGAGATAATAAGTTGTCGTAACCGGTGGCGTCGTCGGCATCGTTATGCGTACCGCCGGGTGTAGTGTCCGTGCCGGCGTCAATGGAATTATCAATGAGTCGGATAATGTTACACCGGTGGGGAAGGTGGCGATTGGCGTTTGAGTAACCCAAGCAGTGTCCATCCGAAGCGCCCACGGTAAATTCGTCATTGTACCACGGCCAAAATTGGTGAACGAAAGAAACGGAGGAGTAGACCACGTCACACCATTGGTCGTTGGGAATGGAACATGGAAGTCGGTTGGAACGATATCGTACAGTGGTTGATTGTCGCCGAGAATTCTCACATCGTCGATCCAAAGTCCCGTTCCAGCGGGTGTCGCGTTATAATCGGTGAGTGCTTTGAAACGAAGACGAATCGTTTGCCCCGCCCACGGGGAAAGGTTCAAGCTGGTATCGCCGCTGTAACCGGAACTTGGGCCATAATCGTACCAAGCGGTCGCGCCGTATCCCGCTCGCATGTAATCGGTCGTTATCCAATGCCAAAGTGAATCCGGGCTTTGCACATACACTTGGAAGAAGTGCCGGAGTTGGTTACTTCCGGTGAGTACGGTGTCCGGCATATTACACATCATTGAAAACCGGAAATACATCGACCGTTGTGGAAGCGTAATCGGTGGGCTGTCGAGGCAGCTTTGTTCGTTCGCGTAACCGTCGAAACAACGGGCCGACTGGGGCGAAGATGTATAATTTGTGGTATTCCATTCCCAATGTTGTCCAAAGCCGTGAGTGCGAACCGTCTGCAAAGTATTCGCTCCGCGATGTCCGCCATCGTCGCTGAAGAGTGAAGTCGCACCATCCATGATGCGTACGGAATCGAGATAACAACCGAACATACTATCGACACCCATTGGCGCATAGATACCACGGCTCTCCGCAGAGATGGCGCGGTCGGAAAGCACCGTCCACCGTACCATAACTGAATCTTGACGGTAATTCGTGAGGTTCGCTGTGACTACCCGATAACCGCCGGGATACGTTGAACCGGAAAATCCGGTATAACCGGGTACTGTTCCCAAGTTCCAGCATTGTGTCGAAGCCGCATTCAACGATGTGGAGGAATAAGCGGGAGAGACACCGGATAATACTGACCAAGTCGTGCCACCGTTAGTCGAAATCCAAAGTGTGACGCCATCGTATCCGGTAGATCCCGGCACTTCGAATGAATACCAAAGTTTACAGGCGAGAGTCGGTGTGGTCGTCGTGGATAAATCAATCATCGGGGTCTGAACTACTTGGTACCAGTAATTGCCGTATCCGAGAATTTGATTGTTCGCACACCACCATGCACTGTCTGTTCCGCGACCCGGCACGGTGTCGGGGTGCCACTGCGGGGCCATATCCGAGGCGTCGGTAAAGGTCCATCCAGTCGTTTGCGTGAAATCCCACGAAAAGAGTGTGTCGTCCATGATATGGGGCGGTTCGGGGACGCCGGGATTGCCGCGGTAAACAGATTGCGAATTGTTAGTTTGCTGGGAAGAAACATCGTACGGAGCGGCAAATACCGCAGTAACCATGATGACTATCGCAACCGATAAAATCAAACGAGTCATAGTGACATCCTTTCATTGGCGGGGAACAGTGCGCCGGGTAATCGGTTCTGAGTGCAGGTGTAAGATAAACCAGTGGAAATGAAACCGGTTTCCGGGAATAGTTTGAAAATAAGCATAATAACATCGTTATGACAACATCCGCCGAACTTTTCCGATGGTCATGGATTCACACCCAAATCGGTAGCGACGATATTCCTATCGTGTTCACACCAAATGATTGAATAATCCGGTGTAAGTAGCTGGAATCGTAATTTATCTGTGTTGTTTTATCGCCTATTTTTCTTGCGCAAATCTATCTGCTACGGTATCTTGCAACAATTTGGGGAGGATAATATGAATTTTTCCAGTTCCGCCGATGCACTCGGCGCACTGAAGTTGGCAATCGCCGCCGAAAAAGAGGGATTAGAATCCTATCTGCATTACGCTCTTAAAACCGAGGGCAAAGAAGGTAAAGATATGTTCCTTCGCCTTGCCCTCGATGAAGTCGACCACATGAATTTGTTGGAAGACCAATACCAGCACCTTGAAGCGACCGGAAATTTTCGTTCGAAAGATTTACCGAAGACACTGCTTGAACGGATTCGCCCGGTAGTGAAAACGAGAAAATACCATCACACTACCGAAAATGGGTTATCCGCTATCGAAGCGCTTAAAACCGCGCTTGAACATGAGCGGAAAGCCGTTCGGTTCTATCAGGACTTCTACGGTAATACCGGCGATCAAGCTGCACGCAACATTTTCGGTCGATTGATTGAGATGGAAGAGGCGCACGTCGAAATCATTCAGGCGGAAATCGACAGTATCACCGGCAGCGGCTTCTGGTTTGGTATCAGCGAAATCACACTTGAGCACTCACTGGAAGAATAAACATTCATAATGAGGCAACATTATGACTACGATTGAGAAACGCGGTTTTCTACATAGCTTACTTTTTGGTGCGATTGCAGGGGTAGTAGTTGCTGTGACGGTACCGTTAAATGGTCATATTCTGATGTTTTTATTATATGCCTTCTTCGTCGGAC
>CAZPUW010000214.1:0-5410 GCA_964589795.1 uncultured bacterium | reverse complement strand
AAAGCGATTATCATCGTTGTATCCAATCCACTCGACGTCATGACTTACGTTGCCATGAAAGTTTCCAAGTTCCCCGCACATCGCGTGTTTGGAATGGCAGGTATCCTTGATACCGCACGCTACAAGACATTCATTGCCGATGCCCTCAAAGTATCTGTTCGTGACATTCACGGAATGGTTCTTGGTGGACACGGCGATACAATGGTACCGCTACCGCGTTATACATCGGTAGGTGGGATTCCTTTAACTCACTTGTTACCCGCCGACAAAATAGAAGCGATTGTAAAACGGACTCAGGATGGTGGCGCGGAAATTGTCAAGCATCTTAAGACGGGTTCCGCGTTTTATGCACCTGCCGCCGGCGCGGTCGAAATGGTTGCATCAATCGTCAAGGATCGCAAGCGTCTGCTTCCCGTGTGTGCTTGGTTGAACGGCGAATATGGATATAAGGATGTCTATATGGGAGTTCCGTGCATACTTGGAAAAGAAGGTGTCGAACGGATTCTGGAATTTCCGTTCAATGACGAAGAAAAGAAATTGTTCGCTAACAGTGTCGACCACGTAAAAGTCGAAACTGCAAAAGTGACGGTTTGATTTGTTGCTTACGAAAAAGGGTGGTGTAACAACCGCCCTTTTTTTATACCCGTTTTCTCTTCAGCCACCAACCAAGTAGTAAGACTACCGCAAATCCCGCCACGAACGAACGCAGAAACAACCAGACCGATTTTATTTGCAGTGGATTTTCGTTTTTAGATTTATCGACTGGGTATAATGCAAGCGTTGGGTCTTCTTTGGGATGGATAATTTTCGCTTTGTCGATTAATGTCACTTTCGTCGTTTTGTCCATTGTATTACCATAAATCGAAGCGACATCGCCCCCCCTTTCGAACAACATTTGATTCAGTGCTACGATGTCCGGTTTATTCGGAAGAATCAGCGTTACCGTAACTGCGGTAGCATACAAGTAACAGCCGCAGATAATAGATACAACAACTCCGATTAACCCAATCCAAAAGAGTACTTTTCCGATAAGTGTAAGCGCCATGTTCACCTCGTAAAGAAAAAGGGCGACAAGAATGCCGCCCTTCTATTCATCGAATAAGATTTACTTTGGTTCCGCTGTTCCACCGAATAACATTACTTTGATTTTCCACTCCTCATTCACTTTGCCTTCGGCGACGGATTCGATTTTAATGTCGTAGTCGGCAAGTTTCACCGAAAATTCTGTTTTGAATCTCATCCATTTCCCCGTACCGAACATGCTCGCTTTGTCGTCGGGAATTGGATTGGTTTCAACCACAACGGTTTTCGATTTCGAAACACCGTGCATTGTAAAATCTCCGGTGACTTCCCATTTCCCATCGGAAAGTTTTTTCGCATGTTTTGAAACGAATGAGATGGTTGGAAAATTCTTCCCGTCCAACCACATATCTTCTAACATGTGGTGGTCGCGTACTTCGATTCCCGTTCGCATTTGATCTACCGGTATCGAAATGTTCACGCTCCCGGAGTCGCCGTTAATACTGGCATCACCGGAGCATGTGTTCACGCTTCCCAGAATCGATTCAAGAATTGTTTCCGATGAAAATGAAATATTCGTACCCTTCGGGCTGGTACCGAAATGGTAAGTTTCCGCCTGTACGCTAAATGTAAAAAGAGCCAAAATAAGCAAAACCAAAATGAAACGTGGTTTCATAGTATCCCCCATATCATGAAATACATGTAGTCTGTAGTTTAATTATACCATTTGCTCCGGCGTCGAAGCAGGTTCCGGTTCTTCGTGCGAATCTTCCGACGGTAATGGTTCAAAACGGAATGTTAACGGCCCCTCTTCCCCTTTGATACTTACAAAAACTTTCGCGTTTTCGGTCATTTTACGTTTCAGCATCTCTTCCGAAAGTGCATCTTCCAGCATCCGCTCAATGGTTCTGCGTAAATTTCTTGCGCCGTATATCGGGCTAAATCCGAGATCGCATAACCACTTAATGGCTTTGCGTGCTACCACTAATGAAATCTTACGCTCCCGGAGTCGGAAATTGATATCGTTGATATGAAGCCGCGCGATAGCTTCGATGTCCTCGATGTCGAGTCCCTTAAATACGATGAGTTCGTCGATGCGATTCAGGAATTCCGGACGGAAATATTTCTTGACCGAATCAAGCATCTTATCCGACATCTGCCGGTAATCAACGGTACTGCTTTTCTGACCGAACCCAAACCCTTGCGTCAACCTTTGAATTTCGCTCGTTCCTAAATTTGAAGTCATAATGATAATCGTATTGCGAAAATCAACGATACGCCCCGATCCATCGGTTAATTCACCCGCATCCAATACTTGTAACATCATATTGAATACGTCGGGATGCGCTTTTTCGATCTCATCCATTAGCACTACCGAATATGGTTTGCGGCGGACTTTCTCGGAAAGTTGTCCCCCTTCATCATAACCGACATATCCCGGAGGCGCTCCAGTCAAACGGCTTACATTGAACTTTTCCATATATTCGGACATATCGACTCGAATTAGCGCATTCTTATCTTCGAATAGATACTCGGCAAGAACCCTTGCCAATTCTGTTTTACCCACACCCGACGGGCCAAGAAAAATAAAGCTGCCGATAGGGCGTGTGCTCTGCTTGAATCCGGTGCGGGAACGCCGTATTGCCCGCGCGAGTGCGGTAATTGCCGGACGCTGGCCGACAATTTTCGCTTCCAATTCTTTTTCAATTTTCAACAATTTATCAGTTTCGCTCGTTTGCACTTTCGAAACCGGAATACCAGTCATCATCGAGACCGTTGTTGCGACTTCTTCTTCGTTCACGACCACAGTTACCCGCGAACCGGAACGCTCCCACTCAAGGCGCTCTTCCGTTAGTTTATCTTCAAGCTGTTTCTTACGGTCGCGGACATCCGCTGCTTTTTCGTATTCCTGCAACTTGACCAATTCTTCTTTCAACGAGTTCAACCGGTCGATTTCATGTTCCATCTGAACGATTTCATCGGGAACTTTGATATTCGATAACCGTAACCGGCTGCCTGTCTCGTCGATTACGTCGAGTGCTTTATCCGGTTGATAACGGTCAGTGATATAACGGTCGGATAGAATTGCGGCTTGACGGATTGCTTCTTCCGTGTATTTAACGCTATGAAATTCTTCATACTTCGTCCGCAGACCCTTAAGAATCTCAATTGTATCGTCAGTACTCGGTGGGTTGATGATTAATTTTTGGAATCTTCGTTCCAGCGCGCCGTCTTTTTCAATCGTCTGACGATACTCGTTAAAAGTGGTTGCTCCGATTGCTTGTAGCTCACCGCGTGCCAATGCCGGTTTGAACATATTCGATGCATCGAGCGAACCGCTTGCAGAACCTGCCCCAACTATCGTGTGAAGTTCGTCGAGGAAAAGAATCACGTCGCGGTTTTTCTCAAGTTCACCCATAATCGACTTGATGCGTTCTTCAAATTGACCGCGGTATTTCGTTCCCGCGACTAACGCGCCAAGGTCAAGTTGGACAACCCTCTTTCCAAAGAGCACCGGGCTGACACGTTGTTCGAGGATGCGAATTGCCAATCCTTCTGCAATCGCCGTCTTACCGACACCCGGCTCACCAATTAATACCGGATTGTTTTTCTTCCGTCGGGCGAGAATCTGTGCGACGCGCTGTATTTCCTGATCGCGCCCGATGATTGGATCCAGTTTGCCGTCACGTGCAAGCTTCGTTAGGTCTCGTCCGAAGTGATCGAGCACCGGAGTTTTCGTTTTGGTTTTCTCTTTTGCCGAAGTCGTTTTTCGTTCGCCCGGTGAGCTGCCGCTGCGTTCGCGCATCACATTTTCAAGTTCTTCTTTGACTCGCTCGTAATGGACGTTGTACCGCGAAAGTACATTGGCGGGAATACTCTCTTCATCTTTCAACAACGCCAGCAACAAGTGTTCAGTACCAATTACGTCAGCGTTATAAGACTGCCCTTCCGCATAAGCAATTTTAAGAATCCGTTCCGCTTTTTTTGTGAACGGCAAATCACCTGCTTTGAGAGTAGGTGTCTCACTGTGTTCGACCGCTTCTTCAACGGCCTCCCAGAGGTCTTCAAGGTCGATGCTCATATTCTGAAGAATTTGAACACCACCACCCTCACCAAGACGAATCAATCCGAGCAGCAAATGCTCGGGACCGGTCGCGTCTTGTCCCATACGCACCGCTTCTTCGCGGGCGAATTGAATAACCTGTTGGACTCGAAATGAATATTTTTGCATCATTGCTACACCCCCGACCGGTCATCACCGGTTTCGTCGAAATGTAATCGCGCGTTTATTAAAGTCTCTTGCACAAGTTGTGCGCGTGTGAAATTTGCATCTTCTTCTGTCACTGCACTCGTTCTCATTTCTAAATACGCAGGTCCGACCCGTTCTGCCAATAAGTCGAGTGCGCTCGGAGTGATTCCCCGAATCCAGCCGAAATCAATTCCCAACCTCAGTGAACTATGAAGTACGATAAATTCATCGAGTGCGATATGTCGTGCGTACTTGAGGATACCGAAAGCCCGCGCAATCATATCCTCGAGTTGAGGTCGGCTTGCCGCCATTACCGCCCGCCGCGAAGCACGTTCCCGTCGTGCGACCTTTAACGCTGCGGCCTCCATACTCTCGACGATTTCCTCGGGTGTAAGTCCCGCGCTACGCCGGTGTGTGAGGATAACCAATCCCCCCGGAGCTGGTCGTTTCGCTCCTGAAATGCTAATCAAACGAATATGTTCGCTTGCTAGTTCGGCGGTCAGTTGTTCAAATCCATCGGTAAAGAATACTGCCGGGATGTGGAGTATCCCTTGGAGGCGTAATCCCCCCGCTTCATTTGGATCCGCAGTCAGAAATCCCAGTTGATTATCAAACGCAAATTCAAATTCATCAAGTACGTTGAAATCGTTGATTTGGTTTTCCCATAATTTACGGAAAGCAACCCCTTGACCGGTAGCAGACCAACGAAAATGGTCGTTTCCGCAGAATTGCAACGAAACTCTGGTATCGTCGCTTACGAGCAAAGAACCGCCTGCTCGTTCGAATAATTCTGCTTCGGCTAATTGTCGTTCGATTAGAAACGATGCTTCCGATTGAGTGACTTCATTCGGAGCGATAGCGTATGCTTTGTCTTTCCAGTGGGGTATATCGTGGACTTTACTTAAAAATCGCTCAGTGATTGTGCGTCGTTCCGAACTCGATAATTTGCCCGGGAATGCTTCATTAACCAGATTTCGAGATGCAGTTAGTCGTGCTGCGAGAATAATCTCTGGATAAAATCGGTCTTTGAAACGTCGATGACCGTGGAACTCCCAGACTCCGGAAGGAAGTGTCATACGTTGCTGGGGAGTTGTTTCAAAGCGGAAAGTTGATCGCGAAGTTTGGCTGCGACTTCATATT
>CAZPUW010000213.1:0-5415 GCA_964589795.1 uncultured bacterium | reverse complement strand
TTGTCTTGAATTTGAATGGAATCCCGCTTATTACCATCGAGCTGAAAAACCCGATGACCGGACAGACTTGGCGAAACGCGATTCAGCAATACAAACACGACCGCGATCCAGTCGATCTCTTACTCACCTTCAAAAAACGCACACTCGTTCATTTTGTAGTCGACACCGACGAAGTATACATGACAACTCGCCTGAGCGGAAACAGTACTTATTTTCTTCCTTTCAATCGTGGCAGAGCTGGTGGCGCAGGCAATCCCGATAATGCCACAGGATGCAAGACAGAGTACCTGTGGAAAGAAGTGCTCGCTCGCGACAGCATCCTCGATATTTTCGCACGGTTCCTTCACCTCCAGATCGAAGAAAAGCAACTCGGGTCGAGACAGGTAAAGCGCGAAACCATGATCTTCCCACGATACCATCAACTCGATTGTGTTCGGAAAACGATAGATCATACCCGCAATTCCGGTGTGGGTTCTAACTATCTGATTCAGCATTCGGCAGGAAGTGGCAAGAGCAATTCGATTGCCTGGCTGGCACACCGCCTTTCAAGTCTGTACACCACGACCGATGAGAAGGTATTCGATTCAGTGATCGTTGTTACAGATCGAGTCGTGCTTGACCAACAACTCCAAAATACGATCTACCAGTTCGAACATCGCCAGGGTGTCGTACAGAAGATCGATTCGAACTCTACGCAGTTAGCGGAGGCACTTGCTGCTGGTATTCCGATTGTCATTACCACGCTCCAGAAGTTTCCCTTCGTAACTGAGAAGATCGGCGATCTGCCAAAACGAAAATATGCAGTAATCATCGATGAAGCACACAGCTCCCAAGGAGGCGAAACCGCAACAGAGTTAAAGGGTGTGCTTGGTGGTGCTGCTATCAGAGAGGAGGCTCGTCAGCGAGCGGAAGCGGAAAACCTACTCGATTACGAAGAAGAAATTCTAAAGACGATGACCAAGCGAGGGCACCAACCGAACATCAGCTTCTTTGCTTTCACTGCGACTCCCAAGTACAAAACGCTCGAAGTATTCGGTCAAATCGGACCCGACGGCAAACCGCTACCGTTCCATCTCTACAGCATGCGACAAGCAATCGAGGAGGGATTCATTCTCGATGTGCTGAAGAACTACACGAGCTACAAAACCTATTACCGCTTGATCAAATCCATTACCGATGATCCTAAAGTCGATAAGCGGAAAGCTGCTCATGCGTTGGCGCGTTTCATGAGCTTGCATCCGCATAACATCGCTCAGAAAACCGAAGTCATGGTAGAGCACTTCCGACAATTCACGATGCATAAGATCGGTGGAAAAGCGAAAGCAATGGTCGTGACTTCTAGTCGTCTTCATGCCGTTCGCTATAAGAAGGAGTTCGACAAGTACATCGCCGAGAAAGGATACACCGGTATCAAAACACTTGTCGCATTTTCTGGAACTGTCGTCGATCCTGATTTACCGAGTGTCGAGTACACTGAAGTCGGTATGAACAATGGCATACGCGAAAAAGAGCTTCCGGTTAAATTCGGCACCGAAGAGTATCAAGTCTTACTGGTGGCGGAGAAGTATCAAACTGGATTCGATCAACCGCTCTTACACACGATGTATGTTGACAAACGTCTGTCAGGAATTCAAGCGGTACAAACCCTATCGCGCTTGAACAGAACTCACCCTGGTAAGGATAATACTTTTGTACTCGATTTTGTTAATGACACAGATGAGATACTGAAATCATTCCAACCCTACTTTGAACAAACAGTCATCGGCGAACGCGCAGAACCGCAGCAGTTGTACGAGCTGCAAGCGAAGCTGGATTCATATCAAGTTTACTTCAAAGCCGAGATCGAAGAGTTTTGTAAGGTATTCTACAAGCCCAAAGCGACTCAGACAATCGCTGACCATGCGAGAATGAATGCTTGCATCGACCCTGCAGTGAGTCGATTCCGAGAAAAGGAAGAAGATGAACAAGAGGAAATTCGCACGACGCTCATCGCGTATCGTAATCTATACTCATTCATGTCTCAGGTGATTCCGTTTCAAGACACCGACTTGGAAAAGCTCTATTCCTATCTGCGATTTCTGCTAAGCAAATTACCGAGGGGCAATCGCGGTCCGATCTATGACTTCGATGACGATGTGTCACTCAAGTATTACCGTCTGCAGAAAATCGGTGAAGGTTCGATCAAACTTGACTCAGGGAAGGAAGAACCGGTGTCGGGTCCGACCGCAGTTGGTACGGGGAAAACGCTTGGTGACGAGATCGCATTATCGAAACTGATCGACATTCTAAATGATCGTTTCGGTACTGAGTTCAAACCTGGCGACCAGCTCTTCTTTGAATCGATACGAGAAGATGCTGTTGCCGATTCTACACTCCAACAAGCAGCTCTCGCCAATTCGATGGAGAACTTCGGATACGTTTTCCGCAAAGCGTTAGAAGGGATGTTCATTGGTCGTATGGAGCAGAACGAAGAGATTACAACGAAATTCATCAATGAAGGTGAGTTTCAACGAGTCGTGTCAGAAACTTTGTTGCGGCAAGTATATGATCAAATTAGAGAGCAGAACGTATTAGTATCGAATAGTAGGGCGACGTGACGAATCTCGAACCAAAAAAGGACACGACAATCTTAAACGTAAAGGATAAAAATACTTGCTGTTAAAAGGAAAATCATGCTTAAATGTGATAGAGTTGTTTGCCGGTGCAGGAGGTATGGGTCTCGGATTCGTTCTTGCTGAGCATTCACGTAAACGTTTTCGTCTCATTTTTTCAGGGGAGATTCACCCGATCTATGTGCAGACTCTTAAACAAAACCACAGTTTCTTGTCACAGATGCAGAGGAATGGATCAAACCTAGTGCCTGAGCCAAAAAATACCATCCCAGTTGATCTCGATTCGAAAATAGCTCTTGAGCAAGTTGTTTCATTGGCGCACGCAAAGGGTGGCATCGATGTATTGATTGGTGGACCGCCTTGTCAGGGATTTTCCAACGCAAACCGCAACTCTTGGTCGAGCGATAATCCCAACAACCGTTTAGTGAATGTGTTCGTGAATTACGTCCACAAGCTACGACCACCAATTTTCTTAATGGAAAACGTTCCGGGTATTGTTTGGACTGCTGAAAATGGGAAAAGCAACTTAAGTGTGGCTGAATACACTCTTAGGAGAATGAAATCTTATGGCTACTTAGTTTTTCCGAAACTTTTGGACGCGGTATGGTTCGGCGTTCCACAGCACCGCATGCGTTTTTTTCTTCTGGGAATTCATCGGGATGTCGGTTATCATAAAGATGATTTTGGTGATTGGGGGCCATTTCCGACCCCAACTCAAGGTCCAGCGATGAACCGACCGTTCATCACAATTCGAGACGCTATCGGGGATCTACCAGCAATAGAGAACGGACATATTCAAGACCAAATTGATTACCGAGAACCCTTTCCATTGACAGAAAATGCATTCCTAGCTTTGATGCGTAAGGGGGCACCCGAGGGGGTGGTATTTGACCATGTCACTTCGCAGCATGCTGAATATGTCATAGAGAGGTACAAACGCATTCCAGCAGGAGGTAATTGGCGGGACATTGTATCCATGATGTCAAATTACACACAACTCAATAGGACACACAGCAATATCTATAAACGGTTGAAATGGGATGAACCGTCCATCACGATCGGTCATTACCGTAAAAGCATGATCATCCACCCAGAACAGAATCGTGGACTGTCATTGCGCGAGGCATGTCGCCTTCAATCGTTTCCGGACTGGTTCCGCTTTGCAGGCACACTGAATGAGCAACCCGGTGGTTTGATGCATAAGCAACAGCAACTTGCCAATGCTGTCTGCCCGCTTGTATCAAAAGCAATCGCTGATTTCATACTTGAGCTTTGAGGTGAAAAATGTTCATTGAAAAACTGCTGGCAATTTTCCGCGCCGTTCTGTCACGTTTCGGTTTTTCTGCGGCACACACGTCGTCGACGCACGAAACGCAGTATGAAAATGAGGCAAGGCTTCCACGTTTAATTGAAGTTTTAGCGCTGAGTGCCAAAGATGAACCCGAGCAGTTACAATCTGTGACATCTAATTTGGCTCATACAACAAGAGAACTGGAAAGATCAGAGACAGATGATGAGATTCGTTGTCGAAGCGACGCTGTGCTTTGCACTAAAGATGAACCAACATCACCAACCATATCGCCAATTGTAGCACAAGATGAAAAGTCAAATGGTTCGGCTGACGACACTTTGATACAGAAACCAAGCGAACACCTCGATAGTCGACAGGATGGCTTGGATGAAAATTCCAAAAAAGAAATTGTTGTCAAAGTGCCAGATTCCTGTCATTCAACAGAAATAGAGTCTTCTAAACCAGAGAAGTTGCCATCGACCGATACTAATGGACTAGATAATGCTGCGGAAACAATAGAAAAGACGAATGACACTTCACTTGAGTTCGGTATCGAAGCTGAAAGACCGCCGCTAAACGCCCATGTATCAAACTTGTCACCAGAACCATCAATTACAACCAGTGCTACCGACAGTTGTGAATCGAGTGTCGACTCAACCTTTGCAGAAGAACCTTGCACTGAGATTGGTAATACTGTGGTTGAATTGGCTAATGACAGGTCAAACGATACCGAACATCTTGCCGTTCATTACGATATACCACATTCGGAAGAGGAAGAACACAAACCCACAAACCAAACTTATACGGAACGCGTTGATGCGCTAGGGCTCTTGGGGTCCAATGTGGAAACATCGATCCAGTCGGAAGTGGAGCATGAAAGCATAATAAGTGAACAAACGTACAACGTAGAAATTGAACAAATTGATGAGTATGAAGAAGTCGATCTTCTAAGTCCGAATCATCATCTACCCAGACAAAGCCATCGGATGCCCGTTACTAACAGTGAGCACCCTCGACGTCCCCGGCAACCAGCCCTTCCAATAGACGAGGGCGAATTTAAAATAGGAATACACGATTTATCATTAGTTGATCTAGAGTATAGTCGGTGGAACCACGCCATTGTTGAACATCTAATACTTGCAAAACCTCTTACTGAGGATATTTATCTCTGTGTAAATCCACAGATCCTAGCATGGGCATTCGCTGAGGCTGGTTTCGACGTTTTGACTCCTGAGCAAGCTGAACAGAGGTTTCAAGTAGCATGTGCCACTGTATATCGGAGGCGTGTCCTAAGTCACGATGCACAACTGAATGTATTACGGCGTTGCAACGAAAATGATCAACCGGATTGTACAGCTTTTCTTGCGGCATCAGTTTTGGCAGCATACCGGATGCAGTCAGACGAATTTTTAGCTTCAAATGCATACTACGGGAGATTGGCCGACTTGCTTTCATGCGGAATGCAGGGAAATCACCCGAAGGGATTCGATCCGCTTGTTTTTGAATCACTCT
>CAZPUW010000212.1:0-5437 GCA_964589795.1 uncultured bacterium | reverse complement strand
AAATGATAGACGTGGCATTGGGTACAATTCGCCTGTCCCCCCTCCGCATTGACCATCATCGCGCGACCGTGCGCGGACGTGTTCTCCACGTTGTGGCGGCTTTGCGCATGGCAGACGAGGCAAGCACCGGGGATAGTCGCTTTCTTTACCCCTTCCGGTGTTTTCGTCATATCGGTGACGTGGCCGGTATGGCAGGCAACGCAAGTCATTGCCTTCGGATCGACGCCGCTCTTGCGGTGAACCGTCTCTTCATATCCGGTGTGGCATTTACTGCACGTCGCATCCAGTTTATCGACGTAAACGGACGAGCGGGGGTCTTTCACCGCATAGATTTCATGGTTGCCATGGCAGTCGATACAAATCGGGGCTTTCGCATTCCCTTTCTTGACTTGATCGAAGTGATGCGAGGTGAGATAATTTTTTGATTGTTGCGCATGGCAGGTGTTGCACCGTTCGACAACAGTTTGTTTCCAATCGGTCGGAAGCATATTACCGCGCTCGCTCTTGTTGTGGGCGTCGTGGCAACTGGTGCAGGAGACCGTCATCTTTGCCGACTTGACGTGGCCGTGTATCGACTGGTCGAATGCTTTCACTTCGAGCGCATGGCACACACCGCAGACCATCCTCGTGTCGGGTTGCTTCGCAATTTCATGCGTACCGTGGCATTGGGTGCAATTCGGGATTGTCGTGAATCCCTTTTGCTTCAGGTGGTCGGCAAATCCCGCCATGAATTTCTTTGAGGCATCTTGATGGCAGGTAGCGCAATTAACCGGTTGGTACTGCTTCCAGTGCGGGGCATCGTCGAAATTTCCGTTTTGATGGCAACCATTGCACGACTGACCGGCATGGACACTCGCTTTGAACCGCGCTTCGGACACGCCGACATTCCGCCCGTCCGAACTCGTCATCGTGGTGTCGGAGTGGCATTGGAAGCAATTGGTGTTATCGGCCCAGTTCGTCTGCTCGACGGCATTTGTGAAAGTTGCCGCGATACATAGCACAATAAAAACCGTGAGCCGGGTTAAAGCCTTCATCAAGATGTCCAAGGGAAGTTATTGAAGTAGTGAAGAGACAAATATACCGAACGGAGGGTAGCTCTGCAAACCTACATGCCGTAACGTACGATAAATAAGTAGGATATCAAGTTAGTTCATTGTGTATTTCTTACGTATCATTGTCCGCAATCAATGGGAAACAAAATGTCAACTTGGAGAAAATGGATGAAAGAGATTGGGTGGTATGTCGTACTGATAGCCACGTGGTTTATCCTGCAACGCTGGCTCCTGCCAAAGATGGGGGTCACAACTTGAATGTCGCAGGCATGCGCTCCGGTGGAGCGAACGGCGGGTAACCGGGAACAGGTGTCGGGTAACGGGAAAGAAGTAAAAGAGATAAAAGTGATTGAAACGGTTCCCGTGAATCTGCAAGGGAAATAAGAAAACGCCCGACATTGTGTCGGGCGTTTTGTTTTTAGTAGTGGCGCATCACCGGTGGAGCGGGTGGATACGTCTGATCCATAAAGTTCTTGAAATTGAAGTAGAGCAGATTTTGAAGGTCGTAGTTTGAGATACCAATGCTCCAACAATCTCGAATAATTTCAGCACGCTGATCACACATACCTAAACCTAAAACAACTTTTTTTGCACCTTTCATGTTTAGAATAGTTTTAACCGAACGAGCAATCTTCTTCGGATCCATCTTTCCGATTGTATCGGACAAATTTCCATCAAAAAGAATCAGTCCTGCAAGGTCGGAATACCGCGTTACCAAAGATGAATCAAGCGTCCGCAAAGGTAAATCAATAATACAATTCGGTACAAATTTCGGTTTTTGGTTCGCTGGAAGTACCTTTTCAAGAGTATTGGCTGTATGGGTTAGAAAAATCGGAATTACTTTCGTTATTCCCTCGGTGAATAGATACGGTTCTTTCGATAGTGTACCTCTACTATTCAATACACCCACACGATCAAGATTAAAGATAGCAAATGTAAGTCCCAGCCTCTGCAGTGCTTGCGTACCGGTAAAACCAATACCTGAAAGCGATTCGAATGTCGTAGCAAACATGAGTCCTCGATAGGCATCGATTCGAGGAAAATCACTCCGTACAGAATCTACCAAAATGGGAATATGATTCCCTTCCGCTTCAAATCGTCTATCTTCAGATTGCGCGATAAAGATATCTAATGCCTGCGAATGAGTAAATTTATCATACGCGGGGATGTCGATAATATCGATGGGTCGGAACGGTCGAATGCCTCTCATCTTCTTTTCTGTCCTAAACCGATTTTCTGTCCAAAACCGATTATCAAATGCATCCGTATGTGTTAGATTGACCGTTCCGGTCTTATGAATGAATTGATATTCTGTCCGAAGCGCATCATAATTAGGTGGGATTTGGTCAAATTCATTTTTCATACACATGTCAGGTAAATTCGCCGCAGTTTCCGTCATCCGGTAAATCAAATCACCCACTTTCAACAACGACAACGGAATCACCGTTCCCGCAGTATCGTCCGGTGTATGGTACGTCGGATATTCACCGCCAATCGTTCCCACCACGAACGCCGGTATCCCTTCCTCATCGAATGATGTATGGTCGCTACCCGGATAGAGTCGCCAATAGACCAGTTTTTTCCGCACTGCTTCCGGTAGTGAATCGTTGATGGTGACACCAATTTCCGGCCATTCGGCAATGCCACCAATACCAAGCGTGTCGCCGCCTGTACCAACCACATCCATGTTAATCATCGCGGAAACGTGGTAACCATTTGTCGCGAGTTCTTTGACAAACTCCTTCGAACCAATCAATCCCTCTTCTTCACCGGTGAAATTGAGAAACAGAATCGAACGGTTGTAGTGTTTACCACTCGCCGCAAACATACGCGCCAATTCCATGACAGTAGCGGCACCAGAGGCATTGTCATTACCACCGTGATAGACATTGCCCGCGGGGTCGATACCGTGATGGTCGTAATGGCCGCCCAATACAATCAGGTCGTTCCGGTTCTTCGGGTCGGATGCGGGAAGCAGACCCGCTACATTCATCATCGGCCGTTTTGGATAATATTTGCCGCTAATCATTATTTCGGCGGTTGCATTACAAGCAAGATGAAAATTCCCTTTTGCAATGTCTTTGCGGTATTCATCGCTGGTATGTCCGGTTTCGCGAACGAGCAGTGTATCGGCAAATTTCTTGGAGAGATTAAATACCGGGAAATCAGGTTGCATCAATGCACCGTCGATTGCCGGCATCCGTATCGGATCGGTATCGATTTGCAAAAATCCAATCGCTCCATGCTTTTTCGCTTGTATCGCTTTACGTGCGGCAATCCCTTCATCATTCCAGCGCATCCCCTTAACATCCGGTGTGCTTCGTATCGCAAGAACGACACACCCCTTCACATCGACACCGGCATAATCATCCCACCCTTTCTCCGGGGCACTCACACCGTAACCGATAAAGACGATTTTTCCCGTAATATGGCCAATCCCGGAACCCTTGTAGATGTTGATATCTCGCCAGAAATGCGCAGTATCTACTTTCCCATCGGCGTAGTGAAACGCGAGAAAACTTGGTGCTTTATAGTCTCCTTCGGGATACGTGAACGGCTGGAAGTACCCATCTTTCCCAAACGGTGCTTCCAATCCGATACTCTTAAAATGCGTGGCGATGTAGTTAGCGGCTTTGACGCTCCCCGGTGTACCGGAATAGCGCCCCTCTATCGAATCCGATGCGAGCACTTGCACATGGTGCATCGCCCGCACCGTATCGAACGGCAGATACGTGTATGCTTCGCTTGTTTTCGGTTGTGGTTGTGCCGACCGCAAAACCGCACATGCCAAAACTGTGACAGCAATGAGAAAATTTCGTTTCATCTTCTACTCGATTTCGTTAGTGTTTCTTGCTCTCGCCGGTGATACCCGGTTTATGGTCGTTTTCTTCTACCGTCTGCTTCATTACATCTATTGCTTTCGCAAGTTGCGGATCACGGTCATGAATGAAATCCGCCGATGTCATTGCGACCGTATAGTCAGGAACGCAACCATGTCCCTCTTCCTCAATCTTGGTGCCATAAATCCACCAGCCGCGACCGGGTAGCCGCACATAGCCGCCATCCAGCGTCCCCCACCCTCCGGTGGAAATTACACCACCGGCAGTTTCGGTGCCAATCACCGGGCCACGATGAATGGTTTGTATCGCATGGCTAAAAATTTCCGCATTCGAAAAAGATGCTTCGTTACAAAGTACACAAATTGGTTTCGTCCATTTGTACAACGCCAACCGGTCCTGCGGATACCCGAATCCACTCCCCCGGCTTTGCGTATAGGCATGTTCCGGTTGAGTCAGAATCGTCAATAATAAATCAGTAGTCGAACCACCGCCGTTATTTCTCACGTCGATAATCATTGCATCACGTCCATCGGCGGCGGCAAATAAATCACGCTGGAACAATTCCAAACTATGCCTGTCCATCCCCTGAATATGCACATACGCTACCCGGTTGTTTGTCGCTTTCGCTACGATATCCCGGTTCTTGCGCTCCATCTCTTCATAAACCAACTGCCGCATCGCAAACCAACTACCCGGTATTGCGGTCACTTCAAATTCGTGTCCATCACGTTTGGCACTTAGCAAAACCGGCACACCGGTTTTTCCTTCCAATGGTTCATAGACATCATGCACCAATGATACCGGTACACCGTCAATCGCCAGCAATTCATCGCCTGCTTGTAGATTGACACCGGTTTTATCACATGGCCCGTCTCGTAATACCGATACTATCTTTAGTCCATCTGATTTCGACTTGGTGTCGAACGTCAACCCAAGTTCACCCGCCGATTCCCGGAAATTATTCTCTCCATCATGGTAAAATCCGGTATGGCTTGAATTGATTTCACCAAGCAGTAAGTTGATAACATCCTCAAAATCTTTTTCTGTTCTGACGCGCTCGGCATACGGTTTGTACTTATCGCGCAACGCTTTCCAATCAGCACCGTGCATCTTCTGATCATAGTAACTCATCCCCAATGTTCGCCACGTTTCATCGAGAACTTCCAGTCGCTCATCCGGCTGGTCGATTTTCAGCATCGCATGGAATGTTGTACTCTCACTCTTTCCACCATCCGTTCCAATCGATGCCGGAGATCCATTGTGCAGGTAATAAAATGTCTTACCATCCGCGTCGAGTGTAATGGCGGTGGGGTTTGTCCCCCCTTCAGTAATCGCTTTCAACTCCTCACCAAACCGGTTTACCGAATATAAATCCCGTTTGTTTTTTACATCGGCAGTGAAATAGAATTTGTCCCCTTTCGGATGAATTGCCACAACCGATTCTTCACCACCCAAATTTGTTACCCGCCTTACCCGCAAGTAAATATCATCGAAATCTATCTTGACTGAATCGTCTGATGACATAGGATGACCAGAAGGTCAGGC
>CAZPUW010000211.1:0-5454 GCA_964589795.1 uncultured bacterium | reverse complement strand
CTTGCGATTGATAAAATTTGCACGCCGGTACATTGTTATTTTGCGTCTCGATTTTCAATTCACTGCAACCACGCGACCGCGCCCACGCTTCACTTGCGGCAAAGAGCGACTTACCGATACCGCTTCCGCGAAACTCAGGCGCGACACGAATATCCCACAACACCGCTAAGTCATCCCGTCCTTCGAGCATATCGACACCGGGAGTGCTGAACGCAATAATCGCACCTCCCACCCATTTCACATTCACCATTGCGACGAGCATACTCCAATTTGTCAAATCGAAACTCTTCGCTAAATCGGTGGGATGATTCCCGTACATAGCGTCGTAGTCCTTGATATATGTTTGCGGTAGAACTCGCTCGTTTAATACAATCCCATTTGCTGAATCGAGCTCTTGATAGACGGACGCCACCTCGAATGCGATTGGTATCGTCGCGTATGTGGCGAGCTTGGTAAATGGTTCTTCAATTATTTTAATGTTCATAGGAAAATATTAGAAAGAAAAGGAGCGACTTTCATCGCCCCTTTCCTGTTACCTGTTGCCAGTCACCCGCTTTATTCCGGATATGAGATATCCAGATTACGCGCGGCAAGCGCTTCATTCAGCCGACCGACCGGCGTGTTGTGCGGCGCACTGCGCACCAAATCGGGATTCTCCTTCGCTTCCCGTGCAATCTGCTCCATCGCATCGATAAAGCAATCGAGCGTCTGCATCGATTCCGTTTCCGTCGGTTCAATCATAATCGCTTCATGCACGATGAGCGGGAAATACACCGTCGGCGCATGAAACCCGAAATCGAGTAACCGCTTCGCGATATCGAGTGTCTTGACGTTATTCTCGCTCTTCTGTCGGTCGCCGCTGAATACCACTTCGTGCATGCACATCCGGTCGTACGGTAGGTCGTACGCATGGGTCAATTTCACGCGGATGTAATTTGCATTCAGCACCGCATAGCGGCTGTTGTCGGTCAATCCGTCGCGGCCATTGGCGCGGATATATGCCAGTGCGCGAACAAGCACGCCGAAATTGCCGAAGAATGTGTGCAACTTGCCAATCGATTTTCCCATCTTCCAATCGACGGAATATTTATCGCCCTTCTTCACGATGCGCGGAACGGGAAGGTACTGCGTGATATCGGCGCGGCATCCGACGGGTCCGGCACCGGGGCCGCCACCGCCGTGAGGCGTGGAAAATGTTTTGTGCAAATTCAAATGGCAAATATCGAATCCCATATCGGCGGGACGCGCGATACCGACCACCGCATTCATATTCGCGCCATCCATGTACATCAAGCCATCGACCGAATGAACAATCTTCGCGATTTCGACAATGTTCTTCTCAAACAATCCGAGAGTATTCGGATTGGTAATCATCAAACCGGCAACGTCGTCGCTGATAACGGCGCGCAAAGCATCGAGATCGACAAGACCATCGGGACCGCTCCCAATTTGAATCACTTCATAACCGCTGAGTGCGATAGATGCGGGATTCGTACCGTGTGCGGAATCGGGGATGATAATTTTGCGCGGATTTTCACCTTTACCTTTGTGGTATGCCTGCATCAGAAGCAGTCCGGTAAACTCGCCCTGCGCACCGGCGGACGGTTGTAACGAGATTCCGGGAAATCCGGTTATCGCGGATAGCGCTTGTTCCAACTCCCAGAGCAACTGCAACGCGCCTTGCATCGAAGAATCGGGCTGGAGCGGATGAAGCGACGCAAAACCGGGATAGCGCGCGACTTCCTCATTTATCTTCGGATTGTATTTCATCGTGCACGAACCAAGCGGATAAAATCCTTTATCCACGTGATGGTTCATCGTCGAGAGGCGGGTGAAGTGGCGTACAACGTCGATTTCCGCGACTTCGGGAAACGAAATATCTTTGCGCAACATCTTCGCCGGAATCGGCGATGGAAGCACGGGAACGTCTAAATCGGGCAGGGTAACGCCCGTGCGTGTTGGCACGGATAGTTCAAACAGCAATGGCTCGGTCATGCGGGGAAGCTCCTGAATTGTAATTGTACGCAGATTAGGAAACCTGCGATACCCAAAAGTGTACACACTAAGCGGTGGGCACTACCAAAAGAAACTCCGGTAAGATACGATTTGATTTTTTTTCTTGCAATTCGCCCGCTTGCGCCCTTATTGATTGGTACTTCACGAAATGCTCGGTAGTGCGCACTGCCAAGTGTGCACATTTTCTTTCCCCCTGCTTGCGGGGGGAACAAAAGGGGGGTGCTTTATACTATTGTCAATGCGCATACGTTATATTGAAATCAATCAACGTTACCGTTATTCATGCAATTCATCGCACGCACATCTCTTGCCATTCTTTTCATCGCTCTGGTCACCCAAAGCGAGGCATATACCCTTCGTCTTACCCCGGGCATGGGTCAAATCGACCTCAGCGGACAGATCTACGACCATCGCTCCTTCACTGTCGGCATCACCGATAACGGTTTTCAGGATGCGGTGTGGGGACAAGTGCGGACGATTCAACTGCGACGAAAAACTTACGAGGACAAAGATGTCGAGTCCGGTTTCGGCTACGTATCGTACCTCCCCACCACCCGCTGGTGGGTCGGTGGTGGAACCTATACGCTGAATTCGGATGGTGTGTTCGTCACGGTCGTTCCGTGGGTACAGGCGTCCTATGCCGCAACCCCGGCGTTTTGGTTGCAGTCGGCGGTGTTTGGCGGTAGCCGCAACGAGAATGGATTCGAGGGGGGTCTCGGTCAGGCGGAGTGTAATTTTCTCTATTTCGTACAGCACAATCAATTTAAATTGGGCGGGTTTGCCAGTGCTGCAAAGGGGCAACAGCCGGGCGGCGGCGGGGTTGCGCAATACACCTTGAAAACGCAGTGGTTCGATTTCACCACGATGGCGTGCATCGGTGATTTCTCCCATTGGATTGAGCGCGAGACACTGCTCAAATACGAGACCCCTATCCGCACGAATGCCATTGGGCGCGGCGTCGCGACGGTGTATGTCACGCATCAGTTATTTGTCGAAGGGGCGGCGGAATACAACCGTTGTACATCGCCATTCACACAAAAATTGTTTCGCAGTAAGGAGGTAGAATCATGGTTCGGAAGTTTTGGACTCGGTTATCGTTCCGGTTGGTAGTGGTTTGCGCGATCATCGCGCTCGCGTTGCCGGTTGCGGCACTCGCACAAACTTTGTTTCAGGCGGGACTCGAATATGACGCGAATGGGAACCCGACGCATCTCGTCGTGACAGTGAAGAATAACGAGACGACGGAAATTTATATCGGTGCATCCATCTACAAGAAGGGCATCACTGACCCGCTAGTACAGGGTGTTCATTCCTATGCGACGGTGGGACCGGGTGAGTCGGTCACCAAGAAATATACATTGAAGGATGCGAATGGCGATGCGATTCTTGCCGGTACATATGAAGTGGCGTTGTGGGGCAAGAAGATTCCGAAGGAACAGGCCGCTGACCCGAATTACTACTTCTGCAAGAAGTGGGGTTTTGTCTTCGATCAGGAGAAGGCATACACGTCCGGTTGGGTGATGGGATTGAATGCAACAAAGTAATTTGTGCGGTAGTGCCCACTGCCAAGTGGGCACACATTCAATTGGAGTTCATCCAAAGTCATTGCAAGAAGCGAAACTACGAAACCTGCGCATGTTTCAGATCGCAGATTAACGAACACCTTTAAATCTTGTAAATGTTGAGTTCGTAGCCAATCTCATAGTTTGACAACATAGGGGCGGGTTTCAAACCCGCTAGTTTTTTTTTTGAAATGCTTTTTTAATGGTTGACTATTAATGCATCTTTTTATATTTTCTTTTCAACAACAAATTCGAGTCGAAAATGAGCTCTTCAGATTATACCTGCGATATTGACTTTATTACTGAAACTTTAAAACATGTCCACAACAAACAGCAACAGTGTGCTCTTCTGTTGGGTGCAGGGTGTTCAGTAAGTGCAGGTATTCCTGATGCGAATGGAATTGTAGAGGAAAATAAAGATATCTATAAAAGAGAATATGAGATTGCAAAGAACAACCCTCAAAACCTCCCTTTTAGTGAATATCAACTTTTTATGGATGCATTAGCAGATGAAGAGAGAAATGATCTATTAGGTGAATATATTCGTAAAGCGAAAATAAACTGGACATATTTTGCCATTGCACACATGATCAAACATGGATACGTGGATCGAATTTTAACAACAAATTTTGATAGAGTACTGATTGAAGCTTGTGCTATAGTTGGCAAACTTCCTGCGATATATGATTTAACTGCCTCCGAGTTTAAAAGTACAAATGATGACAACTACCCAATGATTTTTTATTTACATGGGCAATATCCTGGAATACAAATGTTGAATCGACATGGAGAAATTGATACTTCTAGTGCACGTTTTAAATCTGTATTTGATTATGTTGGTTTTAAGCGAACATGGATTGTAGTTGGTTATAGTGGTCGAAGCGATCATGCTATGGAATATTTAACTGAACCGGCTAGATATGGTCGTCGTTTGTTTTGGGTAGGTTATAAAGATCGTCCGGTGACTTTGGAAGTCAAAGAGAAAATTATAGAATGTGGTAAAGATGGCTTTTTCTTAAGCGGTTATAATTCTGATGGTTTTTTCCATAAAGTTGCTCAAGGTTTGAATTGTTATGAAGACATCCCTTTAGTACGGACACCTTTTACTTTTTTCAAGACTATGGTTGATCGAATTGTATCAAGTCCAGACCCAGAAGGAAAAATAGATTATTTTAGAGAGACAAAAGATAATCTTGATAAAGCAATAAAAATATATGAGAAATTAGAAGATATAACTCCCTTTTCAGGTTCCCATCCGCCTAAACTGAATACTCAAGAGGCTTTAGCACTTTATATTGAAGGAAAATTTGACGAAATAGTCAAACGAGCTGAAGGAGAGCTCTCTCTTGAAGAAATGAAGAAAATTGGTGAACCTTTAGCAAGTTCTTATTTCGAATTAGGATATCAAAAATTTCAACAATCAAAAAAGGAAACTGATGATGGTGTGATTGAAAAGTTGTTGCTTGATTCGTGTCTTTATTTTTCATTAACAGAGTCAATCCAACCGAATAATTTTTCAGCTCTGAGTAATTGGGGGACTTCTCTAAACGAATTAGCACTTAAGAAAGAAAAAGACGAAGCTATAAAATTATTCGAAGAAGCAATTGAAAAAACAAAAAAATCAATTTCAATAAATTCAGAAAATGCTTATGCGTGGTCATGTTGGGGAAATTCGCTCATAGGGCTAGCGAGATTAAAAGATGATAGGGAAGCAGAAATACTTTTTAAAGAAGCCATCGAAAAACATAACAAAGCAATTTCAATTGATCCAAATAATGTTAGCGCGTTAATAGGGTTAGGTAGTTCATACGATGGATTAGGAAGATTGAAGTTTGACAAAGAGTCTGAAAGCTTGTTTGAAATGGCAATTGAAAAG
>CAZPUW010000210.1:0-5460 GCA_964589795.1 uncultured bacterium | reverse complement strand
CATCGATGCGAACGGAAACCAACTTTATGGAACTACCGGCGCATCAGTTACACCCGGACACGAACAAGTTTGGTCAGCGATGGCTGTATCGGGAAGTAATGTCTATCTCGGTTTGATTGAAGTATATGATATTGATTATTACCTTTCACGTGTTCGTCTTCTCAAATTGAACAGCGATGGTAGTGCAAATTGGACACGTACGATTATTACTGGTTTCGATTCACTCGGCGTGAGTTCAATCGGTTCACGTTCGAAACTACGATTAATACCCGGAAGCAACGGTTCCGTTGTCGCGCATTGGGAAGAGTTTCGCTTCGATGTCGCAAACGGTTCAGGTCAGCAAATTTATGCGCAAAAGATTGATTCTACCGGTGCATTTTTATGGAGTACAAACGGTGTCCGTCTTGGTGCAACTACACAAACCGAGTCTGATGCGTGTGCGGTGAACTCCGCCAATACTTATTGGTTTGCGTGGAAAGACTATCGTGGCACGAATTCAACGGCCTCACAGATTTACCTGCAACACCTGAATGACAACGGTAATTTCCTTCTTGATTCTACCGGTCTTGCACTTCATTCAGCACCGAATCAGCAAACAGCTCAGTATTTGGTTCCTGATGGTAACGCAGGTGTTTATACTTTCTATACACAATTTTACGATGGCGTAAATAATTATCCACCTCCCGATACAATTAACGACGCGGATTTAATTGGAACCCACATTCTATCGGATGGCACCGTCTATCGTCCCGAATTGTGGACACCGCAAGGTGCCGGTAGTTCGGCCTACATTGAGAAAATGCTGGACGTACAAACTCACCCAGTCGGAATACCAGTTTTCTCTGGTGACGGTATAAACGGTGTCATTGTTAACTGGCTCGACGATCGCGCTACCCACAAAGAAGAACTTACCAATTTATACATGCAGCGCGTTCGCGATGATTATGTGGTAAGCGTTCGGGAGATTTCTTCCCCTATTCCCAAACTCTTCACTTTATACCAGAATTATCCCAACCCCTTCAATCCGACTACTACTTTTCGGTTTACTATTCCCCGTACTGGGCATGTCAAATTCACCATCTATGATGTCCTTGGCCGTGAAGTAATTCGTCTGCTCGATGATGTAAAGATGACTGGCACTTATGAGTTGAAGTGGAGTGGTAAGAATACGGCAGGTCAGGAAATTGCCAGTGGTATGTACTTCTACCGGATGGAAACGACCCAAGGCGCGATAACCCGGAAAATGACTTTGCTGAAGTAGATTTCAACTGCTTTTACTTTACAAGTGGAAAAACATGACTGAATCGGGTTAAAGACGGTATCATTTGTCACCATATGACTAACTAAATCAATGTTTATTAGTACCTAACACCTGCACACAAAATTTCGTTTTTATTGTCGTTCAGCTTGTATTATACACTCTTTATCCCTACAATGTTGCGTTTGCGTATCAATTATTGATTTAAATACGCGCTGGTATTCACTCCTACCTCGCTTGCCGAGACCGGTTAACTTGGAGATTATGCATGAAATTTGTCACTGTGCGTAAGTCGGTAATCACTTTAGATCCCCGTATCATTGCCATATTTGTGCTTTCGCTGTTCACATTTTCGACTTCCTTTGCCGTAAGGCAATGGACAGTGAATGATGATATCATAGATGGTGTCCCCATTGAAGGTGCTGTTCACATCGCAATACAAAATCTTGGCATCGGTCATCTTCGCTTGCAATTCACGCAACCGGATGTGAAGATGGAACAAGTCGAGCTGAACAATCACGTTTGGACGCTTGTCACAATCGACGGTGAAACCCGGTTATGGCAGAATGGTAAACCGGCGCTCCCTTTGATTTCGCGCGCAGTGCGGTTGCCAAATACTGGAAATGTCAAACTGATTGTTACACCCGGCGAATACACCGAGTACCAAAACGTAGATGTGCTACCTCAGCAACCGACCGACTTGATAAAATCCGGCGACGGATATCAACCGGTGTCGTATGCATACGATGGAACCATTTACAAAACCAATTCGTTCTATCCCTCGGATATTGCAGTACTGACTTCCCCGGAAATAATTCGCGACGCAAGGATTGCCTTACTTGGTGTTCACCCGGTACAATACAATCCGGTCACCCGAACTTTACGTGTCTATCAATCCATCCAAGTTGAGCTTCAACCCATCGGTGGTCTCGGTGCGAATGAATTGTACGATACCCGTTCCCATGCCGTGCCGAGTTTCGCTGGCATCTATAGTGATATTATTGGCGCGGATGATTTATTCGACGATGCCCGCCGCGCTCCTCCCGGACAGACTCTTTTTATTACCCGTGCCGGTGTCGATACCACTCTTCAGCATTTCATCGACTGGAAAACCCAGAGTGGTCACCCCTCGCGACTGTATGTCACGACGGCGACTTCAACTGCGCCGATTCAAACATACATTGATTCCGCGTATTCAACTTGGAACCCGCCGTTGGAAATGGTTGTACTTGTCGGAGGTGGTGGTACAACAAACTCGCAATACCAAATGCCATCCTACCCTGCGGTGTCCTATCAATACACCGATCATGATTATGGCAGAATGACGTCGAGTCTGAATGCCAGCGTGTGGGTCGGGCGAATTTTGTGTGACAACATCACCGAACTGCAAACCCAAATCAATAAGTCGATGAACTATGAGCGCACCCCATATATGGGACCGACCGGTTCCGATACTGCGTGGTTCAATACCGGATGGGGTTACGCAAGTATATCCAGTTCCTACTACATCATTTCAAATCCTCCGTGTATTCAATTCTGCCTTTCCATGATGCGCCAACGCGGAATTATGAACACACTGTATGACACGCATGATGGTCATGTTTCTTCGGCGACGATCAATTCAAGAATCACGCCCGGCCTGATTTTCTGGGCGCATCGTGCTTCGTGGGAATTTGAAATTGCACAGTCGGATGTACAGGGAATTAACAACATCAATAAACCGTTTGTTGGATTTAACATTTCTTGTGCTACCGGAAATTGGTATCCATCCGACTCATATGGAATGCCGACGGTACTAACGAAGATGGGTACCCCCTCTCAACCGAAGGGGGCATTGACCTCGGTTTCTACGCAAGGCATAGGAACTAACCCTGCGCATAACAATGTAATGGCTGCTGGCTCATTATACGGGTTCGGTGTCAACAACGCTCGCCAGCCCGGCCCCATGTATTTCGAAGGTAAATTCCAGTTATGGCGCAATTATCGAATCGGTGATTCGTCTAATGCTGCAAACTTTGTTCACTGGAATAATCCGATGGGCGACATTTCAGTAAACGTATGGACTGGTGTGCCTCGGACAGTTACCGCATCGATTCCCCAGTCGATAGGCATCGGACAAAATCGCCTCGAGTTACAGGTTATGCACGGAACAGTTCCCGTAGCTGGTGCAATGGTGACCGCATGGAAAAAGAATAGTGGCGGTACCAATGAAACATATACCCGCGCCGTGACCGACGATAGTGGACGTGTTGTATTGACGCTCACGAATACAACCGTAGGCAATATGTTGGTGACAGTGAGTGGGAATCAGGTTGGTCAAAATATTTATCCGTTAATCGATACGGTTGCGGTCGCTCAAACTTCGGTCGATTTGGCTGTTGGGACAACTTCGATACAAGATGACAATAACAACGGACGTTCGGGAAACAATAATGGGGCCGCGAATCCCGGTGAGACGATTGACCTCAACGTGCCATTGCTAAACCGGGGAACTCAAACTGCGTCAGTCGTCACCGGAACCCTGATTAGTTACGATTCAAGAATTACGGTAACAAATTCGACTGCCGAGTGGGACAATGTCTCTGCCGGACAAAGTATGAATCCGATTTCTCCGTTTCGTATTCAATTATCCGGTGGATTTACTGATAATGAAATGATACCACTGCTTTTGAATTTGGTAACTGATGGGGGAAATCGTTCTATTTCCGTGCCGGTAACAGTCAGGACGATGAATTTATTATTTGTCACTTCTGGATTATCTACTGCTTGGAATCCCGGAGGTTCATCGCAACTATCAATCACCGTCCTGAATAATGGAGGGCTTGGATTTACTACACCTACTTCGGTCACACTCACAAGTTTAACCAGCGGAGCTTCGGTAGTCACACCGACAATCCAATTTCCAACTCTGCCAATCGGTTCGCAAGTGAATAATAATTCGGCGCGCTGGACAATTTGGGCTACTACTTCAACCGTACTCGGTATGCAGATTTCCTTCAGCGCGGTTTTTACGAATGGTTCGAGCACGGATACAGTAAACTTCGTAGTTCCAGTTGGCACCAAACTTTCAACGGATCCATCCGGTCCGGATTCCTATGGATATTATGCCTATGATAACACCGACGTAACTTACACGAATGCCCCCATATACCAGTGGGTAGAGCTTATTCCTGCGTTAGGTGGAACGGGAACGCGTCTAACATTGAACGATAATGTTCTACAGGCAAATTCGGCATCAAGTGATGTTTCTACTTTGGTTCGTTTACCTTTCACTGTTCACTATTATGGGATCAGTTATGACTCGGTAACGATTTGCAGTAACGGGTGGCTTGCCTTTGGTGCGCAACCTCAGTACAACAATAGTCGAAACTGGCATCTTCCCGCATTCGAGGGGCCGCGAAATATGGTTGCTGTAAATTGGTGCGATCAAACGAATAGCGGCACAAATGAAGGTGTCTATACATATTCCGATGTGGCAAATCATCGTTATATCGTAACTTGGAAAACGACGACACTTTATACTCCATCTCCACAGGAAGTGCAACTGATTATCTATGATCCTTCATATTATCCGACGCCGACCGGGGATGCTTCCTTGAAGTTTCAGTATAAAACATTTAACCCTGCTGCTTATTCTGGTGGAGAGTCCGGTGTTAGTTTCGCAACAGTCGGTATTGCTGACAACACTTATACCCGGGCTTTGGAATATTGCAATTGGAATCTTTACACGGCAGGAAGCGCTTCAATTCCAACCGGAACACCGACCAGTGGACAACGTGCAATACTCTTTACGACCGTAGCAACCGATTCATTATTGCATTTGATTCAGCCGCGTGGTGGTGACTCACTCGCTGTCGGTGGGAATTACAATATTCAGTGGCGTGGTCGCAATGGTCTCCCGGTGGTAAACTTAGAAATTAACCGAAGTTATCCCGGAGGAATTTGGGAAACTATTTTAGATTCGGTCGCGAATACTGGGAGTGCGAATTGGTTGGTGACGTCGCCCCTTTCAACAACCGCGCGAATACGCGTAGTTTCTCCAAACGGAACTGAGGGAGATTCTTCACGGACGAATATTATTATTGCCACACCTCGTTTAACCTTGACAGCACCGAATGGTGGTGAAACATGGTCCGGGTTGAACAACAACAATATCACTTGGATCAATTCAGTTCTCACTGGAACAGTGACGATAGAGTTGA
>CAZPUW010000209.1:0-5483 GCA_964589795.1 uncultured bacterium | reverse complement strand
CGGTATTAACGCATATAGCTTCGCTGAAGCCCCAGCGTTAATGTACGGCGGAAAATGTAACTTCTTCAAGCGAATGGGAGGAACGTCAATTGTGGACTTGCGCGGAGGTGTGCGATGATACGGTCAGCAAGGGCTTCCGCACCTTCGTTATCAACTTCCGCCGTATCGAATATGAGTACATGGGTTATCGATTTAGCGCGTTCAATCCAACCTTCATAGGCATTATTCAATTCTTCGAGGTATGCCCGTGCAATCGTTTTTTCCGAATCACGGCCACGTGTAGAAATTCTATCTACAAGTACATCTACCGGAGCACGCAAGTATACGATAGCGTCCGGTGGCCGTAAGTACTCCATCATACACTGAAAAAGCGAAGAGTAATTCTCATATTCCCGGTCAGACATAAACCCTTGTTTGTGTAGTGTGCGCGCGAATATTTCGACATCTTCATAGATAGTCCTGTCCTGCACGGAAGGGCGCATATTGTCAAGAATTTGCTTCTGTGCTTCAAACCGCTTGGATAAGAAGAATATTTGGAGATGAAAACTCCACCGATGCATATCGGCATAGAAGTCATCGAGGTAGGGGTTGTCAAATACCGGTTCAAACCACGGATCCCAATCGAGCCGTTCTGCAAGCAACGTCGTCATGGTCGTTTTACCGACGCCGATATTACCGGCCAGAGCTAAGTAGGGTTGGGTTTCTCGTTCGCTTGAGTTCATGTTATGCGGTTTTCTCCGGCCACTCTTGAGTAAAACCTTGAGTAAGAGTGAGCGGTTGATTATTGTCTTTCAGTAGTGATTTACTTACTTGAATATCGAATGAAACATCTCGCGGTCTTCGTCCTTGCAACTTACCAAGATAAGACGTTTCAGTCAACAGCGAATCGGAATACCCAAGATACTCGGCGAGACAATGCCCGAACACAGCTCGACTTGACGGTTCTGCACCACCAAGATTGACGCGACCTGCACAGCTATCAAGTGCGAATGAGTACAACACCTTTACTAACCATTTAACCGAAACATGGCTCCGAATTTGGTCGATAAATACTGGTGCAGGTTGACCCTGTTTCCACAAATCAATCATCGTTAAGGCAAAATTAGATCCGAATATTCCTTTCGAACCATACATTACCGCCGACCGAACGACAAGATTTTGTTCTGAACGGGCCAACACTTTTTGCTCACCGAGTACCTTCGTCTTTCCATAAAGACAAACTGGTTCTGTAGGTGAGTTTTCCATGTAAGGGGGATTCTCACCATCATATACCATATCAGTAGAGAGAAAAATGAACTTTGCATGTATTTTTTTTGCGATGGAGGCGAGCCGGTCAGTAGCTTCTACGTTCAATTCATTGGCAAGGTCGGGTTCCCGTTCGCAGTCATCGGGTTTCGATAGTGCGGCATTGTGGATTATCACTTCCGGGCGGATATCATTGAGCAATTGTGAAGGCAGGTTTGTATCGAGCAAATCGCCTTGGAACCAATGCGATCGATATTCGGTGTCGGGTCGCTTCGTATGATAAAGAGCGAAAACATCGAAGTCTTGTGGTGCTTGTAAAATGCAATGACCGCCAAGAAAGCCCGATGCTCCGGTAACCAAGATTCGTTGTTTCATTAAACTGTACAAAATTCCACTTCGGCTATTAATGGAAAAAGCGGCTTGCGCCGCTTTTCTTACTACCAAACTACGGCAAGGTTTGCCATTGGTTGAGATGTTGTGCCCCCGAGTGATACTCCGATATTGGGGTTGGTTTTTTTCCGGGTGTAACTCGATGCCTCGATTGCAGAAACAAGATGGTTTAATACAACAGCGCCGACGGCGAACTTGACGGCATCCAATGTTTTATCCGAGTTTAACCGGATGTGTTTAAAGCGTTCCCGTTCGGCGTCGTTTGTCCAATTCCATTGGTCATTAGCGCTTATATATTGCCTTCCGTAATCACGGTCACGTTGCCTCGCCTGATTAAATTCCGCTGCGGTATCCCAATTGCCCATATCGACGTACATACCGTGCGCACGATTTCCGCCGTCGGGAATACCGGCGGATGCCGCAGCGATGGCTCGGTAATCATTCCGCAACCAACCCCCATAAGTTTGCATTCCGACCGAAGTCAATATTAAAGTTGCTTCGGATGCGAGGAAGAAAGTTGCAGCTTTTGGCCGATCCTGCGATAATTGTCCCCAACCCGGTATCAGCAGCGATTTAAAAAACGCTCCTGAACCCGGGGATGGATGCGACGGTAAAGGTTGCGCCGTCGCTCCGCCAAGGGTAATCACCAACAAGATTGTTATAAGCAAATAGCGCATCAGAATGTCACTCGAAAAGTGGACATATTGACTACTTCGTTGTTAATCGTCCGGGGTTCAATTCGGAGTGTAGTCGATACTTGTTTATCGTGCATCGAATGTAATGTGATAATCATATCAGTTACCGACAGAACGTGGTTCAATGTTGCCAGCATCATGAAGTTGTTACCCATCTTTAACAGTTTGTTCGATGTGTAACGCATATCTTCATAGTGGCTTGCTTCCGGGCTTGTGCCATTCCAAATGCCATTAGTCGAGTCATAATTCGGCGCACCATTGGGGTGAGTGTCGCCCCAACCATAACCGAATTGTGTCATATACTTGCCAACCATTTCATAGTATTGTTGGTTATGGCTGGACGGTAACTCATGGGTAAAATTGGATGGTAAGTACTGTGATTTTTCATCCCACGAAAGACCTTGCCATTGGCTATACTGTCCCGTAAAGGCCGTACCGGATTGTCGCGTCGGTAGAGTGTCCATTATCGCGAAAGAGTATTCAGTCGAACGATACCAATCTTCATGCCAATTTGCATCGACATAATGTTTGAAATCGCGGTCGGCATTATTACCCTGTACGGTATAATTGATTGCAAACACCCACGCAGCCGCTTCTACACCAAGGAAGATATAACCTTTAACCGTTTCACCAAGATAGAGTTGGCCGGTACCGGGTAGAATGGCGGATAGCAACAAAGCTTTTCCTACGTTCGGTTTATTTGGATTGCCGAGTGTTGCAGAATCCGCAGCCACGCCACCTTCCATCGAAGCCAAAATTTGAACTTCATTTTTACGTTGCATTTCATACAACGATTTCGGAAGCGGTGGTTCATTTCCGGTTGCCGGTGTATCGGCTAACGGGATAGCCGCAACATAAGTAGCCATCGCCAAGATGATTAATATTCCTTTATACCACATGGAACTTCCTCCAATTAAAGCATCGATTGTAAACCCTTACCCGCTTCCGGAATGTGCAATCCAGTAGGCGGTTGGGTAAAACCAAATAACACCGTGAAATAAAACCGCCATTGCGGCTGATATGAAGTCGTAATGCCATTTTCAAATACAGTTACGCGATCCAGACCCCGTGCCGCGGATACCGATATCGCGGTAGGAAAACTATACGCCGAGACTGCGGCAAAGCGCACTTCCGCACCGACGTCACGCACCCATTTCGCTTGTTTGACATCGCTGTACCACGCCGAGCCGACATCGCCAAACACATTGGCGTAAACGTCTGAGGGATGTAGCCATCCTAACCATTGGTGTTTGGTTGCCGGCAACCAGACCGGAAATTGATGAACGAGTTGTCCAATCGCAGTTCGCGTGCCACCAAGAGAATAGAACGAATAACCACGCATCCCATATAAACCGCCGGCATACAGATTTAAAAACGGATCGACAGTGCGGTCGATGTAACCGACATTAACTGAGGGAGACATCACCCAACCCCGCCAAATCTTTTGATAATAATTTGCACTGCCTTCAAGTTGCCAATAGTTGTATGGTGTATATACTTCCTGCAAAGTTAACTTTTCAGCATTGACAGTAAACCCTTGAATGTAGTTGTGTTGTGCCTTTTGGACACGAACACCGAATTGGTACCCACCGGTCGGATGAATATCATCCGAAACCGTTCGGGTGATGTTACTTTGTACGAGCGAACCAATTATACTATGCCCTTTGAAATACGTATAGCCGAACGCAGGGGTCCCGTCGTCAAATTCAAGGGCGGCGGCATACCGTGAGTAGTCCCCGTATAGACTCGCAATCGTCTTTTCATCCAAAAAGTACTTAAAACCAAGTTCCGCTTCCAGCAAAGTGAATTTATAATTGATTCCATACTGCGCATATATCGGTTGTGCAGTTTCCCCGGTTCCGGTCTGGCCGATAATGCGCATCGGATCGTCGAATCGTTTCGAATCGTGTCGAACTATATTGTACACATCGAAGAATATCGTCGGTGGCAATTGATGGAAATCTGTAGATAGGTACAAATCGTAATCGCTCTTCCCATTCATGGCGAAGCCACCAATCATATTCAGTTTTTCAAGGAAGTCGTTCGTGTAAACATAAAACCCGGGTTTGAAACGTCCGTAATCCCAAGCAATTCGCGGCAAAAAATAAGTCTTCTCAAAAGATGGTTTATAAAGAGTCGATGGTGGTTCTTTAACTACGACAGAATCGTGAACGGAAATGGTCGGTAACGCCTGCGAATAATTTTGGATATAGGTCATGTTTTCACGGTCGACCGGATCGACTTTATCGAGCAACGCCAATTTGTAGCCGGACGATTCATACCGGGAAAAAGCCAGTTTGGAACCATCCGGCGAAACATCACCGAAGAGTGCGCCACCAACGACGTTAGTTACCGGTTCGGTAATGCCGCCCTCGACACTAATTCTGTACACATTCCAAATTCCGGTGGAGTCACTGGAGAAATAAATCCACTTGCCATCGTGCGACCAGGAGGCATCGCGGTCATCCCACTTACTCTCCCGAAGTTTAGTGAATGAGCTGTCGGTAAAATTGTATATATATAAATCGCGATTCTGCTGATGTGCATACGCAATTACCAACTTGGTGCCATCGGGCGAAAACCGCGGATGGGATAGTTGCTCACCGTCGCCAAATTGCGTTAACACAGTTTTTTGCAGCGGGTGTTTTTTCGGAATATTATCTTTTATTGAATCGGACAAAGCAAATATCACAAGGTTCATCGTTCCATCGGATTGCGTAATTGCAGCCATCCGCTTGCCGTCTGGTGAAATATCCGGTTGCGACACCCGCTGATTATAAGTCAATTGGTAAGATTTATCTTTAGCGATGTTGTAATAGAATAACTCATCTATTCTGCATTGCCCTTTTTCCAACGGTTGATTGGAATAAACAATCCCTTTACCGGAAGGATGAATGGTGAAAGGAGCCATTGTCTTAAAGAGCTTCTTCTTTTTTCCGTCCGCTAAGTTGTATTCCGTTAACGATGAGCCACCGAAGTAATCTTTTTCCTTGTTCGAAATAAAATAGAGTTTCGTTCCATCAACCGACCACCGGGGATAGATATTTGCAAATCCATCCTCTTCTAAAAGGCGACCGGAAACTTCATGCTGGCGTATCGTTTCCGTACGTACCCGGTACGTTTCAGTTAATGCCCGCGACCAATCTTCATACA
>CAZPUW010000208.1:0-5484 GCA_964589795.1 uncultured bacterium | reverse complement strand
CGGAGCGCTATTCGTTCATCATTTTTATGCCCGCTGGCATTTTGCTCAGTGGCCTCCCGTTGGTGCCCCCGAAATTCCCGTGCGGTTGCCTGCCATCGCGACTCTATTACTGATGACATCGTCTATCACTTGTGAATTTGCTCATCGCAATCTTATTGCAAACCAAAAACGTAAATCGCTGCTCTGGTTGGCTGCTACAATCATTTTAGGTGTCGCATTCTTAACAATGCAGGCATTCGAGTACGGCTTCTTATATACATTCGATAAATTCACCTTGAATAGCGGAACATTCGGAACTTCCTTTTTCATCATGACTGGTTTCCACGGCCTGCACGTCGCGATTGGTTTGGTTCTGTTACTTGTAGTTTTCTTTCGGATGTGGATGGGACACTTCGAAGCGGATCGTCATTTCTCATTTCTTGCCGCTTCGTGGTATTGGCACTTCGTCGATATTATCTGGATTTTTTTGTTTGGTACGATTTACTTGCTCTCGGCTCGCATTGTTGCATAATCTGTCTTCATTTAGTAAAAGCCCGGTATTGTTACCGGGCTTTTTATTAATCAAACTCTGTTTTTCGAAATCGATTTAACGAAACTATTCCAAACACCGCACTCCATAGTACAGTAATAATCAACACAATGGCACACGCGGTAGTTTCCGTACCGAACCATCTTACGAAAATCACTCCACCCGCACCATACACCGCTTCTCCGCCCAATACCAATGCACAAACGGAACGCACTCCCGCTATGGGATTAATCAAGATATAACTGAAAAACATTGTTCGGTACGGTGCGCCGTTGAACCATGTAGTGAGTAACAATGCAATCAAATCTCCGCCCGATGTTGCAATTAACCACACTGCTGTCGCAAATAATAATGCCGTCAAACGATTTTTGATTCGCAACCCGATCCATGTTCCTACGGTATAGAAAGATATCGCGATAAATATCTGATTCACTACGACAAATAGATATGCACTAACCTGCGACGTTTCAAAAATTGCCAGAAATAAAACCGGAACAACAAAACCTATCTCAATACTCAACAAATAAACTGCACCGTTTCCGGCAAATCGCCCTAAGAATACACTGCTTCGTTCCACTGGAATAGTCAACAGCAATTCGTTTTCTCGGCGGTCCGTTCGGAATGTGAACACACCAAATTGAACGGCTGTAAGCGTGATAAGTAGCAAACCCAACTGTATCGAGGAAAATGCCGATGCCGCCGTTAATCCCGTCGAACCACTGGAAATCCCAAGTGCGAATAATTGCAACAACGCAACAAGAATTGAGTTGATCATCGGAAACCGGTTGCGCAGTCCAAGCTTCGCTTCAAACTTGGCAAGCTTCCACCATGTCGTATCGTTGTTCATTCGCGCTGTCTACTTTTCCAAAGTAATTTGTTTGCCATTTAAGTTTTTTATTGCCAATTGAAATGAATCCAAATTGCTGAATGCCAACACCCCGTACCCCATCGGAGTTCGTACGCTGTCGGTTTTCAGGAGATAGGCCGAATCAGCACGTATCCACTTTTCCAATTCATAATCACCGAACCAAATACTATCCAACTTCGGTCGATGGGAGTAATTCATTAAGCATCCAATATCATCGAACTTAACATAATCTCCGTTGGGTAAAAGTGCTTGCGCGGCAAAGTGTTGCTCGGTTACCGCCATTTTACATATTGCGCAAATATCCTCCGGGTGCAACGGTTCCGGTTGTGGAAGTTTCTTGCAAGCCGCAATCCCGATTGTAAGCAACAAAATGAAAGCTGTGCGTTTCACTTCGGTTTCTCCATTCCGATGTGTGAACGGTATAACGATTCCAATTCCGGTAACAAACTTACAATGTGTGCGGGATTGTTTTCCGCCCGCTCACGCAAAACGGATACCAGTTCAGTTGCGACGATTTTTCCATCCGATAGTAATACAACTTTGTCGGCGATACTTTCGACATCGGCAAGATCATGAGTCGTAAATAGTACTGTTCTACCGGATGCAGCTTCCGCCCGTATCGAATCGCGAAGTTGCCTCGTTGCCGCGGGGTCGAGTGATGCAGTCGGTTCATCTAACAGAAGTATCGGTGTCCGTTCTAACGAGACAATCGCCAATCCGATTTGTTGTAACATACCAGTCGAATACTCATGTACCGACTTATCCAAAAAACCGGCGGGAAATATTTTCTGTAAATTCTGTAATGTGGATTTGTTGTCGACGTGAAGCAGTTCCGCGTACAAATCCAAGAGTTCATGGCCGGTAGCGGCATTAGGAAAGGCAAGTGTTTGCGGTAAATAAGCAATTTTTTTTCTGAGTTGAATATCTCCCCATTTATATTCTATCCCATCCAAAAACAATGTCCCGCTGTCTGGTTTCAATAATCCAATGAGTAACCGCAGCAGTGTCGATTTACCGGAACCATTCGGACCAAGTATCGCCACGATTTTACCATTCGGTATCATAAGTGAAAGACGGTCGACTGCCAACGTCGAACCAAATCGCTTGGTAACGTCTTTGAGTTCCATCATCTTCGTAACCACCGGTAAAACCCCGTATAAGCTGGTATAGTAACTATACAAAACAAAATAGTCAGAATTATTTTCGCCCGCGTTGGTGCTTGATAACCGCCAATCGTGCTGTATCGCGCGGGTCGAATATCGTACAATCCGTTGTTCGTCGAACTATTCTGTAACAGACTATTCCAGATGGTATATGCTTTCGTAGCACGCATCAATGATAATACCGGTTGTTCGGCATAACGCGCGGTAAACGCATCCTCTATTCGATACGGTGCATCTCCGTATCCATCTCCATCAGCGTCCGGTATCACAGCGTTCGAAAAATAGTTCCCTGAAAAAGAAACATCGTAATTCGTTTCATGCATCCATTGTTTCCGAACGACTGTTTCCCAATTTGTAATAAATCTGTTATGTCTTACTCGACTGGTGTTCGAACTACTGTGAAGTTCCATTCCAACCCGGTTTGCGATAATTAGATTATCCGAAATCTTGCTATGCCGAGTCGCTTCCATGAGTAAACCGTTATCGTTTCCCCCAATTTCGTTGCCTTCGACAATTGCCGTATCTACGTCCTGCAATAAAATTCCGTACGCATTCGCACGAATGTTGTTGTCTGTTCGATTATATCGGACGCTTACGTTATTCGAAAACATCGCAGCGATTCCGACAAAACTTGAGGTAACTCCATTGTCGGATGCAATTCCGTCACGGCAATTCATAAAATGAACACCATACCGAACATCCGTCATCCGATTATGTCGTGCAATAATTTCATTGCATACATCAAAATAAATTCCATCAAGTCCGTTGCGAAACGTACCCGATTCAACTAAAATCCCACTACTAAGATACGCATGTATACTGTTTCCCGTAATCGCTTCCTTCGGAATCGAATCACCGGAAAATGTACATTTAGTAATAGTTACCTGAGTCGCCCTTTGTAAGTAAATTGCCAACGCATAATCAGAGAATGTACAATGCTCAATGCGGATTTTTGAAGACTGAATGCGTATCCCCGCATCATCTTTGTCCACCATTCGCCCTGTATGCTCGATTTTTAGATTTTTGACCACGACGTTCGGTGCATCAATCGTGAGTATACTACCCGTTCCATTTCCGTATATGGTTGCGTCTTCTTTTCCAATGATGAATAGATTCGGTGTGGAGATTACCATGTTGGTAATGTCATGTCTACCGGACGCGACGCGAATAGTATCGCCTGCTGTAGCGGTTGCAAGTATCTGGGGAAATTGTCCGGATAGTGCGGTCAGGATGTGAGAGTGGGCACGAATCGCAATAAGGCCGAACGTGAGTAGCAGTATCAATAATTTTTGAGGTGTAGTAGTTCGCATAAACATCATAATGAGTTACGTAGAACCGTAATACAACAATGGCGGACATTGCTGCCCGCCACCAATACTTCAAAGTAAAGCCCTACTACTTCTTCCAGACCGTAACCCAATCGGTCGAAAGCACCGGATCGAAACTTGCCCCAGCCAAATTACCCGATACCCCCACCAACTTCCATCCTGCTTCCGTAAACGCTTTATCCAATTTCTTCGCACGGAATGCCCATAACGGTACACTCGACGATTCCCACCGGTCTTTACGCCATAACGCCACCGTCATTACAACCGGTTCACGTTCCGTCTTCGGGAAATCAAGTACGCGCATATAAATCGTGTCGTTATGTACCACCGGCTTGAGAAACCGTTCTTGCACTTCCAACAATCTATCCCAATTCCGGTTCTCAATAATCAAAATTCCGCCCCGTTTCGCCCGTTTATAGGTCGACTCGGCAAATTTTGCAATCGTATTCGGTTTGAAATGGGATAGTGTATTTCCCAAACAAAGTTGTGCGGAAATCGATTTCCACTCTTTCGGAACCCCTTTTATGACATCCCCTACCGCCAACGGTGGTGCCCATTGCGACAATTTATCCTTCGCAACTTCAATGAGATGCTCCGATAAGTCTATCCCATAACATTTATAGCCACGCTCCAATAGCGGTTTCATGTGGCCGCCGGTCGCGCAACCAAGATCCAGCACCGGCCCTGCATCTGCATCCGGCATCATCAGCATCAAGCCCGGCAATTCACGCTTCAGCCGGTCTTGCCAGTTGATTAAACGGTCGTAATTATCCTGTAACCAGTTATATAGTCGGTGCGGCATTAAGCACCTCCAAGGTGTGTGTATTCAATTAATTTGCTCCTAAATCGTGACGCTTGAAGAAAATCACAGCGACTACCCAAGCACAGGCGGCTGTCGCAATAAGAACCACCGCGCCGGTGGCATTCCAACCACTCGGAAATAGCGTGTGCGGTTCCGCCCAATGCCGTAAAGACAATATAATATAGGGTTTCCACAGCTTGATACTACGGCACAGCACTTCCCAAAGAATTGTAATCAAAGTAAATGCGATTGCTCCTCCCAGAGCTTGTCGAAATCGTCCGACTTTTGCCGCAATTACCGCCGTAACTCCTCCAATCGCGAATGCCCACAACGCCTGCATTAATGCATACCCATACAACACATCGTGATGTACCGATTGTAGTTCCACGTAATAACCGCATCCAAGCGCCATCGAGAATGCCGCGGCAAATGCAATTATAAGTAGTCCGATAATTTGCCAAAACAGAATCGCGCCAAGCCACGCCGTCCGTGACACCGGACGCACGAGTACCACGTCGAGCAGTCCGCGCTCCTGCTCGGAGGCGAGGTGACGCAAAGGCAACAGCAGTGCCCAAAACATGAACGGCACACTCAACAATGGATGGTCGAATCCGAGCACGAGAAATCCGGTCGGGTCCATCAGCATTGCCATGTCGCCCCCCATGCTGTCCTGCAATTTTACCGGGAGAATCTTTAGCAACTTCGTGATGCCTTCGCGCAGTCCCGCTTGCGACGTCATCCACGCAAACACCCACGATGCGGCGAATGTCCACGCCGCCAACAACGCCAATACC
>CAZPUW010000207.1:0-5492 GCA_964589795.1 uncultured bacterium | reverse complement strand
ATTACAAGCACAGTATGCATCCGACCCGAAGGAAGTCCGTGTTGGAGTTGGTTTAACGGCTAATCACCTGCAACTCGGACATAGCGTCCGCTCCGGCGACGATAACGATAAAGGCGGAGTATCGTCGGTTATCTTCGAGAGCGACGGCTTGATGTCATTACCTGTTCACAATGAGAAAAAAATTATTCGCATGAAAATGCCGGTGGTGTTGGATGAACAGGAAGGGCCGTTCAGTTTCTTTTCCTCGCGTAATCCCGAATTAGAGAAGTTCCTCAAGAAAATTCGCCGCATGACGAATGACCCGGAAGTGAAAGGCCTCATTCTCGACGTAACCGGCGTCGGTTACGGCAGTGCGAAAATGCAGGAGATTCTCCGCGAATTGGATAAATTCAAAGCAGCTGGTAAGAAACTGTATGTATATAGCAAGGAATTAAGCAATGGCGGTTACTTACTCGCTTCGGAAGCGGATAAAGTGTATCTCCATCCGCAAGGATACCTTGAATTATTAGGTTATGCTTCTCCCGGTCTCTACCTGCGCGGTACACTTGACAAGCTCGGCGTGGAAATGGAAGTGGAAGCCAGCGGCCCACACAAAACCGCACCCAATATGTTTACCGAAAAACACATGACGGATGAAGACCGCGAACAACGGATGTGGCTGGTGGGTGATTTATATCGCCAATTCACCGAACGCATTGCGCAGAACCGTGGCTGGAGCGTCGATACCGTAAAGCAAAAGATCGATGATGGCCCGTACAATGCAAACGAAGCAGTTGCGGCGAAATTAATCGACGGTACGATGTATCCCGATGAAGTCGAAAAGAAATTTACCGAACTTTATACCGGTAAGACCGAAAAATCGAACTCGGCGAAATTCATGTTATTCAGTTTCAATACTAATCCCGGTCCGAAGGTCGTATCCGCGACGAAATACTTCATGGAACCGGAAATCGATCCGCGTTGGGATCACCCGATGGAACCGAAGATTGCCGTGATTTACGCAGTGGGTTCTATCGATGACGGCGCATCGGGAAGCAGTTTACTATCCGGTCGGACGATGGGGAGCGAAACGATGGTTCGCGCGATACATAATGCCCGTACCAACCCCCATGTAAAAGCGATTGTGCTTCGCATCGACAGCCCCGGTGGCAGCGGTTTTGCTTCCGATGAAATGTGGCGTGAGTTGATGCTTTGCAAAGAAGATACCGAAAATGTGAAACCGGTAATTGTGTCGATGTCCGATGTCGCGGCGTCCGGCGGGTATTACATCGCAACACCGGCGGAAACGGTTGTAGCGGAACCGGGAACGATTACCGGGTCGATAGGGGTATTCTCGATGCGCCCCGTTATCGACAGCACACTACAAAAAATCGGTACCAACTACGAACAAATCAAGTTCGGCAAACATGCGAATATGAACAACATATTTAAGAAAAATACACCGGAAGAACGCGCTATCATGGAACGCGAAATTAAATACTTCTATCATAATTTCGTGCAAAAAGTTGCCGATAGCCGGAAGATGAAGTGGGATGCGGTTGATACCATTGCCAATGGCAGGGTATGGACAGGTATGCAGGGACGGAAAAACGGTTTGGTCGATACATTAGGCGGTCTTGACTTGGCGTTACAAATCGCTAAAGCGAAGGCCGGTATCGTTGCGAATGAAAAACCGGATATCCTTGTCTATCCGAAACCGATGGGTATGCGTCTCGCGATTGAAATGCAGAATGCAATGATGTCGGTATTGCCGGAACCGATGAAGGAAGCTGTCCGTACATCCAATACCATCGCAAATTCGAAAGCAAGTAATATGATGTTAGTTGCACCCGACTGGGTACACGACATCGTAACGGACGAGTCGGCCAAGAAGTAACCAAACCAATTTTTGTACCGTCTGTAGAACGGACAGACGGTAGGGGGCGGGGCGAAAGTCCCGCCCTTGTGTTATATTAGAGTGATATGAACTGGTTAATCGACAGCAAAGGTTTTCATTGGACACAAAACGGCCCGCCGAAAAGTGAGCCGGTGTTGCGATTCCGTTGGAAAAACGATTTATCCGGTTCGCTGGAGCCCGGCGATACCCTACCCCATTTGGATTGCACCCCAATCGTTACCGCGGCACTCAAGACGAATGCGACTGCCCTACTATTGAATGAAGGTAATCATGCCGTTGAAACTGAGAACGGAAGAATATTGCTTGTTCGTGACGTGACCCGATTCGGCATCGCATTTCTCTCGGATGCACTCCCGTCATGGCGCCGGTCGCAACTTTCCATCATCGACCTGGCGCAGTTGGTTGAGCAACTTTATCCCGCCCGCATTGAATCATTTACCGGTAACAATAAACAAATCGTTATTGCCGCACCGCACGCGCCATCGGAAACGGGAACCGCCGCATTAACGGAAAAGCTCGCGAAAGCACTTAGTTGTGGACATGTGATTGCATGGGGCTATCGGGATCGGGGGGACCGGTTCATCCCGCATGCGATTGGCCGGTTCATTAATGTCAATCGTCCGATTGAGCGGGTAAGGAATGGCGCAGGGAAGCGGCTTGAAATTCGTACACCACGCGCGGAAGCAGTATTTGCGGAGTATCGTGACGCATTAAAGACGGTCGGAGGGGGTTTTCCATTACAGGATTTGGTAGAAGTACATGGCTTTCAAAAACGCATTGGGCATAATGCGGATATTGAAATAGCGACTACCGGTTGGGAGAAGCAACAGCTATCGGAGTTGAAAAAGAAGTTCACCAAAATCCTGCACAGCCATGACCATTCGTCGGATGTATTGGTGGAACCGATTGATACGCTCTCCTACAATGCGACTGATACGAAAGCGGTTGGTTCGTTGCAGAGTTCAATAACACAGCGGTCATTACACATCGAATTTTCCGTACAAATCCGGCAACCAAAAATAATGAATCACCTTATCGAAGCCCTAACCGAATTTCTTTCCCGTTAACTCTCGTCGGTATTCAACTCTTTATCCAACTCTACTTTCGGGGTAGATGCCCGGCGCAAGCGGTCGTTGATAGCGATTCCCAAGCCCTCGGGGACGGCTTCGACCGCGATAATGCAATCCACTTCCATTTCTTCGAGGCGACGCAATGCGGCAAAGAGATTGACCGCCATTTCTTTTTGGCTGTTATTCGATGAAAGAACCTCTACTTCATGAAATCCCATCGTCGGCTGGTATGTGGGGAGTAGGCAGGCGCACCGGTAACCCGGTATCGGTTGCGGCTGGCTGTCATAGGGGATTAACATCATCGGCAACCGTGGGGCATAATGACGGGGAAATTGACCCGGTGCAGTTGGGTTCCCATCATCCGATATTTTCATTTCGATTGCACCGATGACTTGCTCAATTTGTTCGCGGGTAGTCGCGCCCGGACGCAGTAAAACCGGTGTTTCTTTAGTCAAATCCAAAATTGTTGATTCAATTCCCACTGTGGTTGGGCCACCATCCAATATCGGAAACAACTCCCCGAAACACGTAAGAACATGCTCGGCACTGGTCGGAGAAATTGAACCGAAGCGGTTTGCCGACGGTGCCGCTATCGGGCCACCGAATTGCTGGAGAAGTTCCTGCGCGACGGGATGTGAAGGAACGCGCACGGCAACACTGGGAAGCCCGGCAGTGACGATATCGGGAACAACATCTTTACGGGGTAAAACGAGTGTAAGCGGCCCCGGCCAAAAGGAAGAGGCAAGAGCTTTGGCGCGATAGTCAAAAGATGTAACTAATGTTTGGGCTTGTTCGGCGTTTGCGACATGAACGATAACAGGATCGAAGCGGGGACGTTGTTTTACTTCAAAGATTTTCGCGACGGCTTCTGCATTTAATGCCGCCGCACCCAGCCCATAGACCGTCTCGGTTGGAAATGCGACAAGACCGCCCTCTTGCAAAACAGCAACGGCGATTCGAATATTTTCCGGGGAAACCATATTTACACTTTCGGATTCAATGCTTCAACGGCAACACCGCCGTCGTTACATGATACGAGTGTATAGTCCGCAAATACATTGGGAGCGACCGGTTGTAACTTCTTCAGAACCGCTACGGCAAGTTTGCGAATCTCCGGTTCGGCGTGCGAGGAACCGCGCATTTCGATGAAGTGCCGCCATGCACGAAGATTTGCCGTTACCACGATTTTTGTTTCGGTCGCATTGGGCAACACACTGCGGGCCGCTTGCCGCGCCAGTTTGCGGCGTTCGGTTTTGGATAATTCCGGGAGTTCCTCTTCGGCGCGCTTCGCAAGCAATTCCGCGAGTTTCTCGTACGATTGATGGGCAAGTTTTATCGCATCGATAAAAATCCGCTTCATTTCTTCATCTTTTGCGATAACATCGGGAATGATGTAGTCGGTATCCGATTCGTCGACGTAGCGCTGAGATAATTGCGAATAAGCAAATCCGGCGCGGTGGCGAATCAATTCGTGGGTAAGCGACCGCGAGACACCGGTGAAGAGCAATGTTATCGTTGCATGTTCCAATACCGAACCGTGAGCGCTCTCAAGAATATTGTTCAAATATTCTTTATTTGTTTTACGGCCTTGCTTCGAACCAAAGGACATGTAACACACCCGACCGGCAATTTCCGACAATCGTTCACCGTCGGAGGTGGCATCGGAAGACCATGTTCCGGCTTCTTCAGTTAGAAACGAGTCCAATTCATCCTGTCGGATGGCGCTGGTTGCAAGAATTCTTATCCGTGGTTCAGTGGTGATTTTCACTTGTTTTTTCTCCGGGTTTCAGTCAAGATAGAGATTTCATTTCCAGTGCTCAAGTTCTTCTTAGAGTTAGCAAGGTTGTGTATATTACGACGTTAAAGCAGTAATTACGCCATTATTTCCCTATTCACTCAGGAGTTGGATTTCATGCCCCCTTATGTTTACGAAATGTACCGGTTGGACAAGTTTTATGGTTCCAACAAAGTTTTGGACAATATCAATCTGGCGTTTTATGCCGGTGCGAAAATCGGCGTCGTCGGGGACAACGGGTCGGGTAAGTCAACGCTGTTGCGGATTATGGCGGGGCAGGATGACAATTTCCAAGGTCATTCCGCGCCTCTGAAAGGTGTTCGAGTCGGGTTTGTTCCACAGGAACCGCTGCTCGATCCAAATAAAACCGTGCGTGAAGTTGTCGAGGAATCGTTTTCCGCGATACGAAATTTACTCGAAGAGTACAATAAGATTGCCGAAGCGATGGGGAGTATGGAATCCGATGAAATGGACAAAGCACTGGCAAAAATGTCCGATTTGCAGGACAAAATTGATTCGGTAGATGGTTGGAACCTCGATACTCACATGGAAAAAGCGGCGGATGCTTTGTTTCTGCCCGATTTCGATTTGAAATGCGATAAATTGTCTGGTGGTGAGCGAAGGCGGGTTGCCCTTTGTAAAGCTCTTTTAGATAAACCGGATATTCTCTTGTTGGATGAACCGACCAACCATCTTGATGCGGAAACGGTAGCATGGCTCGAGAAGCAGT
>CAZPUW010000206.1:0-5537 GCA_964589795.1 uncultured bacterium | reverse complement strand
CCCGCTACAGCCTCGATTTCGGTTTGAAACACTTCCGCGAGGACAGAATACGTGAAGCGGGCGGGTTGTACCGCGCCTTCAGGGCGTGAGCGCCATTTCAGGTCGGAATTATGGTTGGTCACAACCGGAGTGCCATCCAGTTTGACGACACGGAATGGGCCTTTAACCTTGAAATCAATTTTTTCATATCCTTCCAGCAATCCAACTCGAATCAACGGTTGCCCATTCGGAGCGGCTTTGAGTACGCTCGGTTGAAATGATTGTTGTTGTGGAAAGGTCAGTTTGTTTCGTATTGAATCCGGCACTATGCTGTCCTCCTTCGGTGTCGTTGCCACCGCTTCCATCACGATAAATAATACAGCGAAAAACCAAAATCGACTCAACGGTTCACCTTACGTCCACCATGCGGCAACCACTCTTGCGAAGTGCCGTGACTATGCCAGCGTCGCAATAGTTCCTGCCCCATGCCACCGACTAACGCTACTGTAAGGGAACCTGCTTCATTCCAGACAAAACGCAAAACATCGGCAAGCGGGCGGGTCTCGACCAATAATTCCCGGCAAACCGGCGAACCCGGAAAAATTCCTCCGCCCACTGCTACGACCAAATCGAGTGAATCGGATTCCAACGATTCACCGATACTTGCGCGTAATGGGCCCGCTTCATCCGCGGCTGCAATCACATACCAACCGTCGGTTGTCCGAACTGTTTTCGCGGGAAATCCGGGTAACCGAATCGCAACTTCCAGCGACGCATCCGGGATATGAAACGAAGCCATTCCGTTCCGTGTTGTCAAAGCCGTTATCGGCGTCGGTGAGAAAGCCCGCCGGGAAATAATCGTCCCGATTTTGCCACTTTCGGCAAGCCCGACTGTCAATGGTACGCGGCTATCACGGGCTAATTCCACCGCATCAGTTTGTACCGCTTTCAGACCCGAGCGCGAAAGTGCAGTCACTTCATCGTAATCGAGTGTCTCTAATAATCGCGCATCAGTCACTTGATGCGGATCGGCGGTAAAAATACCTTCAACATCCTTGTATAATTCACAACGGCTCGCGCCAAGCGCTGCCGCTAATGCCACTGCCGTTAAATCGGAACCACCACGCCCCAGTGTCGTAACTTCTTTTTTCCGTGAAACGCCTTGAAAACCCGCAACTACGACAATTTTACCTTCACGAAGTGAATCTTTTATGCGGTCGGGCCTTACTTCAACGATTTTAGCCGCACCGTGATTTTCATCCGTGATGATGCCCACTTGTGAACCAGTGTACGAAACGGCTTTCGGTTCACCGGCAAGCTGATTTATCGCCATTGCCAGACGGGTGGATGACATTCTTTCACCAACCGCTAACAACGAATCCAATTCGCGGCGGTCAGGGTTCGACGCTACTTCCTGCGCCATCCCAATCAACTGGTCGGTCAAACTTCCTGGTGCGGAAATCACCACCACCAGTTCGGTGCCGGTATTGTGCAAATCAAGTAAACGTCGCGCGATGCTTTTAATCTGTTCCGGGGTCTCGACTACCTTACCACCGTACTTTTGAACAAGAACTGCCATATTGTACTACCGTAGTCCTAATGCATCGCCGACAAAATACAATCCGGGCGCCCTTCCAAACAGAAAGTGAACCGCTTGCACGACACCGGTTGCGAATGCTGCACGAGAATATGCCTCATGCAGTAACTCAATTCGTTCACCCGGTCCCGCAAAAATCACACGATGAGAACCAACCGTTTCGCCGGTTCTGATGGAATGAATTTCCGGTGCAATCTCGCGTTCCTTTGCTATCACCCGTGCCATCTGTAATGACGTACCGCTTGGTGTATCCATCTTTTGACGGTGATGAATTTCGATAATATCCACATCATAACTCGATGGTAACGAGCGAGCCGCTTGCGCTGCTAAGTCATATAACAAATTCATACCGAGAGATAGGTTAGGGGCGAACAAGCACGCGACTTTCGATGCCCCGACACGAACTTCTTCCAATTGATTCTTCGTTAAACCGGTCGTACCTACGACTATCGGTTTTCCAATTTCCGCAGCCCAGCGAAAATGTGTCATCGCCGCTTCCGGTTCGGTAAAATCAACGAATATATCAGCTTCACTTTTTTTGGCATTTACATCCGGCTGGACTTTTACGCCAAGCCGGGACTGTCCAAGCATCTTACAGCCGGGATGTTCATATAATTCGTGCAATTCTATTTTATCGGAATGGGCAAATTTCTGGGCGATTGCTTCGCCCATTTTCCCGGCACCGAATAGTGCAACTTTAATCATAATAACCCCATCGCTTTGTGTAATGCGCGGTCGAGTTGATCGAGTTTCGAAGTACTGAATGGTGCAAGCGGAAGTCGCACCTCGCCGCAATCCCGCCCCAATAGCTTCAATGCGGCTTTAATCGGACCGGGTGATGTTTCCGTAAACAGCGCATAATTCAAATCGTATAAGCCGTAGTGCAACCGTTTCGCTTCCACCCAATCGTTGTTTTTCGTAGCACTATATAGCGCAACCACAACTTCAGGCACAGCATTGGAGGTGACGGAAACGAGGCCTTCCGCACCAACAGCCATCATCGGTAAGAAGAGACTGTCTTCGCCGGAAAGGATTGTCCAATGGTCACCTACAATTTGTTTGATTTCCGTTACCCGGTCGAGATTCGACACTGCTTGCTTCAAACTAATGATGGTTTCCGCATCCAATAGGCCTTTACACGTCTCCGGTAACAGTTCGCAACTTGTCCGGGACGGGACATTATACAGCATCAATGGCAAGGGTGAAGCCGCGGCAACCGAAGTAAAATGCCGGTATAGCCCTTCTTGAGTCGGTTTATTGTAATACGGAGTAATAACTAAACCTGCGTCGGCCCCCATTTCATGGGCAAGGACGGTTTTGGCGACCGTGTGGTTGGTATTATTTGTTCCGGTATTCGCGATGATTTTCATTGTACCGCGTTCGGCGATACAGATTTCGAGCAACCGTTTCCATTCCGTCGGTTCCAGCGCCGGCCCTTCGCCAGTCGTAGCGCCAACGACAATACCGGCGATACCTGCGGTACGCTGTTCGACAAGTCGCGCATGGAGTGCTTTTTCATCCAGCCGGTCGTTTTGGAATGGGGTTACCAGTGCGGTGAATACCCCTTCAAGTCGAGTCACGATACACCTGTAAGATGATACAATACGGGAATATAGAATTATTGCGACGAAAGTTCAAAAGTGCCCATTCTCAACGAAAACGGTAGGAATTGATTTATATTCACTTAATAACGTACCTTAGAGCTTGTACATTCCTTGTACTTGAAAGGAGAATTACCGTGTCAATCCGATTACGGTTCATCGCTATCACATTATTGGCCATCGCGCTGTTTGGGGTTGGTTGTTCCTCGCAATCATCCGCCGAACGTGATTTTCAGGCGCTCGTTAGTAAAGTCGAGAAGGTGAATATCGATTTGCGGAAAAAACAAACAAACCTGATGGAATCAGTCCGCAAATTCAACCAGAAATACCCGCAAATGCAGCTTGATTCGCTTGCACAGACTGCTTACGGCCTAAGTGCCGATGAGGCAAAGGTGCTCGGCGAGCGGGTTGCACAAGAAAAAGATATCTCTACAAAGGGTTTGCTAAGTGAAATTGTCAGCTTGAATGCACAAGTTCAGGACATGAAGAAGCAAATGGACGAGATGTCGAAGCAATTAGCACCGCCACACGTCGTTACCCGTGGTGAGTCACATTATCAGATTTGTCTCGATTATCTGACGAATGAAGCCGGATTTTCGCTGGATAGTGCCCGTGCGACACTTGAGAAAGTCGCGCAGTTCGATGAACTTATGCCGGGATTTTTTGTTTGGCATTTCCTCGACAAGAAATCAGGTCTCTACCTTACGACGGTCACGCAAGGCGAAGCGAAGATTTCTCCTAACCAATTGCATCGCGCTACTAAGCGTAAACTTGAGCAGGAGCGAACGGCTTTGGTTCAGGCAAAATCCGATTTGGAAGCGCAAGTTGCCGATCTTGAGCAACGTAAAGCCACATTGTTAGGTCAAATCGAATCGATTGGCAAAGAACGCGACCAAGCCAAAAACGAAGTGAAAGTCGTTACGAGTGAAAAGGTGGCTCTTACTGCCGAAAAAGAGAAGCTAACCGCTAAACTCAATTCGGTTTATTATACCGTCGGTAGTATCGACAACCTGAAGAGCAGAGGGGTACTGCGGCGTCCATTCCTTGGTAGAGTGAAAGGATCGGATTTATCGAAGGCGCAATACGACCATTGGATGGATGTCAGCCATTCTACGAACCTCACGATTACCGCGAGTTCGGTCGGGCTCTCCCAGATTTCCGATGTTATCATTTACCCGGAAGAAGCATTCAAGTCGGGTTCCGATTACAAAGTGAAAGTAGAGGGAGCGACTGCTACCATTACATTATTGCGTCCTGATAGGTTCAAAGGGGCGAATATCGTGATTGGCGCGAAGTAGCCGATACGACTTCGAAGAGATATCAAGTAGAGAGGGGCGAAGTTATTCGCCCCTTTTTCATTGGTTGAACGTGGGGTGTCCATCTGTGCTGTATTATATTGCGATATGAGTTTCAAACAAACCATCAAACGCATCGTTCCGAAACAGGTACATTACCTGTACAACCGCCTCGTCTCGCGGAAAAAGATTCGCGAAATCTATGGCGATTGGTTCGAACTCGATTGGAAGAAGCAAGCATTCGCCGCCGATGAGAAAAAGTGGAAAGAAGTGTATGACCGGTCATGGGAACACTGGACGGAGCAAGACCTTACCCCCCTCGATTTGAAAAAAATTGGTTCACTGGTGCCGGATAAAGTTAGCGTGTTGGATGCAGGATGCGGTGATGGTTATTTACTACAATCGTTACAGGGACACGGGCGTACACTGACGGGTATCGACTTATCGGAACTCGCAATCGTGAAGGCAGGCGAGCGGTTGGGTGAAGGTGTCGCGCTATCTGCGGGGAATGTCGAGCGGCTCCCATTCGCGGATAAGTCGTTTGATGTTGTCGTTTCGGCGCATACCCTTGAGCATGTCCAAAATTTCGAAGTTGCCGTTTCTGAATTGATTCGCGTTTGCAAACAGCGTTTGATTATCCTTGTCCCCTCACAAGAATATCTCCCTTACACCGAAGATTACCACTTGCAATTTTTCCCGCACGAAGAAGATTTGGTCAAACGGATTCCACTATCGAATGTTAAGATAGAGTGTTATACAGTGGAGAAGGGGGACGGGAAATATGGTGGGGATGTACTGTTGGCTGTGGTGGAGTTAGAATAAGGTGATAAATAGAAATAAATGTCAGTTTAATTTCTGCAACGTATTAACCAAATTTAATTTACTTCTTTCCCAGCTTATCTATCCGGTCTTTTGCCACTACTGCCGCAGCACTGTCACTTGCCACCAGCGTCTGAAGTTGCTCAATATTGCTTAGCCGGTACGCAGCATCGGCGAGGATAGTTGAACTGGTGGAAAGGAATTGCTTGCGGTCGTCTGCTTTCAACCTCGGGAGTAAAACAAATG
>CAZPUW010000205.1:0-5566 GCA_964589795.1 uncultured bacterium | reverse complement strand
AGGTGTTGTTGGTAACAATATTTACTTGTTGGTAGGAAACCGTTTTGTAATAATTATTCACGGTGCCAACCGCATTTCCATACATCAGTGAATCAAAAAACACCGGCAAAGTTTGTGATTGGTTATCCGAGAAGTCCACCAATATCATTAATGTGTGTATTTGCGGATCGTCGGTGGTTGTGGTTCGGGAAACGTGCGTGGGTAAATCGATACCCCGGCTCAATAAATTGGCGCGCTGTGCTAGCGCAAACGGAGGAATTACCGTACCCTGATGCAGTTTTTTCAGCAGGTCGGGGTGCGGTGGCATCGCAAGGGAAGGGGAAAGTAATAGAAAAGCATAAAGGAAAAACAGCGGAAAGCGAAACTGTTTCATCAAAGACTCTCAATCTAAGTAGTGCGAAGTCGTGTTTGAGTCAAAGGATAAAAAGTGAATACTTTGTTAAAACCACAGTCATAATTGAATTATACTCGTGGTTTTGTTAATATACAATAAAATTGTGTGTATTTCATTAAATTTTTCAAAATTACAAATATCACACCGGGCGGGTGGCGGATAAACTTCACCACTTCCTACTTAAATCGTATATTATAGGCACTTGAGGTTTTCATGTCGTTTGAAGAATTATATCAGGAGATCCTGTTGGATCATTACCAGCGCCCGCGCCATGCCGGTCCCGTTACCGGTGCGACGTGCAGCGAGCACGAGCACAACCCATTGTGCGGCGATGACATCACCATCCACATGAAGATAACCGATGGGAAAATCGCGGATATCGGTTTCGAGGGGAAGGGGTGCGCGATAAGTATGGCGTCCGCTTCGATGATGACTGACCAAATCGAAGGGAAACTCGTGGAGGATGCCAAACGCGAGGTCAATACGTTTTTGGCGATTATGCGCGATGAGGATTCGTTCGACAATCACCCTGAGTTCGATGATGCCACCTCATTGAATGGCGTCAAGAAACTTCATGCCCGCATCAAGTGCGCGACTCTCTCATGGAACACTGCGAAGAAAATGCTCGAAGAAGAGTAATTGGTATTGGCTATTTGGATAGAGTAAACGCGGCAATCTTGCCGCGTTTTTCGTTTTGTCGAAATGTGTGTGTCTATTTGAGTAACACGACTTTGTTCGTCTCGATATTGTTGTGTGAAGACATTCGAATAAAATACACGCCGCTCGGAAGAAACTTGCTGTTGTAAGAAATCGAATGGGTACCGGTCGAATATTTCCGGTTGGAAAGTTGCGTTACAAATCGCCCGGTAACATCGAATATCGAGAGATCCAAAACAGTCATTTTGTTTACGATGAAATCAATGGTGAGTGTTGCATTGAATGGATTGGGATGAACATTTAGCAAATGTGCGGTCTTCGGAAGTAACCGCGTTTCTTTCCCTTCATCCGGTGCGGCATCGGGAAATAACGGAGCTGTCAGAAAAGGAAGATATGTAACGTAATCGGGAAGCGTATCACCCAGACCGGTTAAATTCGTTGAAGAAGAAGGCCCCGATGGATCTCCCCAATAATTGTATTGGGCGGATATCGCGGTAGGATATCCATCAAGCGACTTTATCGCCAATCCCCGATTGAGTATAAAATCGTTGTGGGTGAATACCATCGGCGAGGTACTCGTATACGAAGCAAAGAGCGAGTTCCCGATATTGTTCATCACAAAGTTACTGTCGAAAGTTGGATGGGCGGCATTAAATCCATAAAACACTGCCCAACGGATAGAAGTATTTCCAATAAAACGATTCCGTTTTACCAAAACATTTGCCCTTTGTACTTCAAGTACCGCTTCCGCGTAAACGTTCGAATCGATATTATTTTCGAAGGTGTTGTTTTCGATTAACCAAGTACCACTACTATATGACGTGAGGGAAAGTGCCGAAGCGCCCGGTAAGTGAGTCGCACTCATGGTTTTTCGATTGTTCCGAAAAACGTTTCCGGATATTTCTCCGCTAATCACGGGACTACCGGTATAGCAAGCAACAACAATACCCGCTTCACTTGCGCTTAAATTGCCATCAACAACACAATTGGAAACCGTTCCAACGTTTTCAAAAATTCCTCCGCCCCAACCTTGTACAGCAATATTATTGGAAATAATACAATTATTGACATACCCAAATTGGTTTGCTCCAATCCCAAACCCTCCGGCCCATCCCACATGATAATTATTGACGATAGTGCTGTTTTCTACTCGGCACGAATCACAATTTTGGATATCCATCCCGCCACCGCCATAACCGGCATTGGTGCCGTAACATGAATCGACCCGGCTGTGGTTGACCGAAACCCACCGGCAGAAATATGAACCGAACCCACCACCACCATAAGCCGTCCCATGAATGATGTGGCAGTGGTCGATAAAAATAGAACACGTGTCGGCAAAAATACTCCCACCATAGGTATTCACTACCGGATTATATTGGCGATAGCCATAACCGCCGCGAACCGTTATTCCATTAAGCCAGACAACAGAATTGGGGAGAACAGAAATAACCGAGCGGTTGACTCCATCATAATAACGTATCGAATCGGGAATCGTAATCGTTGTTGCGGATATATCCAAGCTGTCGTGTGTGAGCAGAAACCTCCCTCCTATCATCACTGTTTTGTTCGCAATAACCGTTTGCTCGAAATAGGTGCCATTCGCAATCAAAACGGTATCGCCGGACTGCGACGAATCTACCGCACTTTGAATGGAACTATACTCCGAGGGGACGTGCAAAATATTTGCCCATGCTGGCGCTAAAACAATCGTCAGAAGCAGATAAAAGAGGACATAGAAAAAAGCGTTTTTCATCATATTCTCATTATAAAAATCAGTAGTCACTTCAACTTACATTATTTATAATGACAAACAAAGCCACTTGGAAGGCTTTAAACACCAACCATCATATTTTTAGCTTCAAACCAATACCATTAACCTCATCAACCGGTCACGACCTTCACCTCAAACCAATGCATTCCATTCGGCGGCAACATTACGAACAATCCCAAACCGAGTAATTCATCACCGTCGCGCAGAAATTCTGTCTCCGCGACGTAATCGTACAGTGATACTTTCCGTCCCGCCATTCCGATGAGATGCAGTGGAATCCGCGCACACGCCGGTTGCGACGAAAGGTTGCCAATCCACAGCAAGCGCCGGTTCCCTGCCGTCCACAAAATCGGAATCAACGCCGAGAAGGTTGTATCGTCGACACCGGTCGGATTCACCGCTACTAATTGCGCACTACCGTATGCGAACGGAAAATCATTCAGCATTTTTTTATTGCGCTCAAGGCAATTCACAATCGACGGTACCTGTTCCTCAACCGGACGGCGGTCAAGTTGTACCGGCATTTTTATTTTCGCGCCGTACTCCTCTCCCTCATGCCACAGGATATGTCCCGGTTGTAACCACAACAGTCCCGTCAACACCGGTAACCGTTCGGGCGGCACTTGTGCGGCGATGCGTTTTTCATCATGGTTTTCGAGGAACCGCACATACCGCTGTCCCCATGTGCGGCGTTCCGACAGTGTCGAGCGCAAATCATTAATCTTTAACTCAATGGCGCGGGTGGAGAAATCCTTGTCATACACCAAATCGAAACCGAGTTCGAGTAAATGATTCTCCGTACCCCAATAACATTCGGCAAGAAACAGGAACGACGGCTTTATCGCGCGTACGGCATCAATTGCCTCGACCCAATATTCATGCGGTGACGGATTCTCGTTCCCCCACGTCTTGCGAAAAATATTATTCAGTACGAGCATCGCCATATCGCACCGTACGCCATCGCACAAGTCGGAGATTTTCAGCAACTCGCCGACCATCGCTTTGCGGGTTTCCGGTTTGCGGTAATCGAGTTGCGCAGTATCCGTCCATGCGGGGAAATACGGGTCACGCCCGTGGGCAAACCACCGCGTTCCCTGCCGCGTCTTCGCGGAGAACCAACCCGGTGGCGGTGTTGCGTCCGGCGATACATCCGCCCGCATCACGAAGCGTTCCGAATGCGACGCTACCCACGGATGGTCGATGGCAAAATGATTGGGAATAAAATCGAGAATCAGACCGATGCCGCGTTCGGATAGGCGTTGCCGGAAACGGATAAAAGCGCGAAGTGAACCCAACCTATCCGATGGTTCGTAGCCGAATACCGCATAAGGGGAACCAGTTACATCTTCTTCTGTCCAGTCCGGCAGTGCGGCGCTATAATCCGCCCGCAGTCCGGCATGTTCGATGGAGACGGTACGCCCTTTCGGTGAACGTTGCCACGCCCCCATTCCCCAGACATGGGTGATGGGAAGTTCACACCAACGGTCAAGCTCGCTGTCGGGGATGTGGTCAAGCGACGGACGCTTCCCTTCCGGGGTGAAGGCGCGAACTGCCGCAAAGAGATTTACTTCGCGAATAACGGTACGGGTGGGCATGTTGCCTCGATAAATATGGGGTATGCCGTAATATCGCAAGAAAAACCAACGAATCGTAATAAACCCGTTTGCGAAGATTTTCCCTTTCTTTCCGCAGATGCTATATTATTCATATTCATAGTGTAACAACTATTACTACCCAAAAAGTTGAATCGTTCCACCCACCTTAGGCAAAAACATTATGCCACCATTACGAACTGCCGCCGACATCATCCGCCGTGCCCAAGAAATCGCCGCCGCATCGAAACCATTCACCGTCGCGGTTCCCGCCGCCGGTGACGACGATGTGATTGGCGCAATTAAAGGCGCAACCGATGCCGGATTCGTTCACGCCATCCTGATTGGCGATGAAGCGAAAATCAACCATTTCTGCGATGAATTAAAAGTTGACCGCACTAAAGTCACTATCATTGCATCGCCCGATGACGGCGCCGCCGCGAAACTTGCATGCAAGATGGCATCGGAGAAACAAGCCGACCTTATCATGAAGGGCAATATGCCGACCGGCAAATTGCTCAAGACGCTATTATCGAAAGAATACGGTTTTCGGATGGGTCGAATCCTTTCCCACGTCGCCGTCCTTTCGATGCCGAACCTGCCGCGCCTGCTTGGTGTTACCGATGGCGGAATGGTTGTCGCACCGGACGACACGACGCGACCGCAAATCGTGCAGAATGCCATCGATGTCTTTCATGCGCTCGATATTCCCAAGCCGAAAGTCGCACTGCTTGCCGCAACCGATGATGTAGTCCCCGGCGTACCGGTTACCCGCGACCTTGCCGCATTCGCGAAAGCCGCTGAACGAGGTCTAATCAAAGACGCGATTGTCGATGGGCCGCTTGCCTTCGATAGCGCCGTCTGGCCCGGTGTTACCGACAGGCTCGCATTCCATTCCCAAGTGGCAGGTGCCGCTGATATCGTTATGGTGGGAAGTATCGAGGCGGGAAATATTATCGTGAAGTCACTCGATATTCTTGCCGATGCGATTTTCGCCGGAGTGATTGTTGGTGCGAAAATTCCGGTGGCACTCGTAAGCCGTTCCGATACCGCCCGCAACAAACTTACCTCGCTTGCCCTAACGACATTGGTAGCCGCACACCGCGCGGGGAGGAAATAATGACTGAAATGAATGTCACGGCACAATTG
>CAZPUW010000204.1:0-5582 GCA_964589795.1 uncultured bacterium | reverse complement strand
GGTGGGCGGGATTGCCACCCCGGAATTGAAAACATTGTCGGATGCGGTTAAGATGGCATGTATCGAAGCCGGAACACCACCCGATGACAAGGGTTTCGTTCCCCATGTGACGATTATGAGGATTCGGGAACTATTTGATGTCAAAACCCTGCAAACAGCGCTAATGCGCATCAACTATGCACCACAGACGATACCGATTCAACAAATCGTGCTATTTAAAAGCGAAATCACTGAAACCGGGCCGATATATACCGCTTTGGCGAACTGGGTGATTGGCGAGCGAAATCATTAAATCTTTGCCCGGCTCTTGCCTGTTACATATTAGGTATATATATTCCATGTAACGGGTGCGCGAAAAAAACGATAACTTCTATGAGTGCACAAATTGTGACCTCAAGCTAAGGTAACCTACAACACCAATCGGAGGATCTAAAATGCCAAACAATACTTCAGATGAATTTAACACAGTAGAACATCTCAGATTACTACTGTCTACTCTAGATCTTCAACTTAAAGGCATGCTTGATGAGGGGCATGACGTGAATGATCCAGAAGTAAAGGTATTAGTTAGCAGAATCTACGACATAACGAAACGTCTGGAAGCAATAGGCGGTTTTTAGCGCGTTCCATCCTCGAAGAGAAATATGATAACGAACATACGCATTTCGCAGAGATGGAATATTCACCGATTGAAGCAATTAAATTTACGCTTGAACAACGCAGGCTAAAACGATCCGATTTGATTCCCTACATCGATTTGTCCAGCAAGGTTTCTGAAGTATTGTCCGGCAAACGTGCGCTTAACAAAAAAATGATAATCGCGTTACATGAAGGGTTCGGTATCTCGGCAAATTTGTTAATCGGTTCGTCTGTTCACACAAAAAAACGTTGCAGAATCAACGTCGTGTAGCGATGCTTGCATTATTGCGGTTAAATAATGAAATGTCAATTTTGCGGCACTCCAATGAGAGACGTATTTGCCGAGATGCCTTTCAAGGTATCGTCGACATTTATTGTCGTGAAAGGGTTGCCGGTCACCGATTATACCATTTGCCCGGAATATCTTATCGAAACCGAGGTAATGAAAAACTCGAAGTAATCTTTTCCCGGGCAGATAGCAACGTGGAATTAGAAGTCGTTAAATACTCAGCATAGTAAAAAGCGTTTTTCGGGAACAATGACACCGTTCGAGCAAGCAATTTCCGAAATTGAGAATAAAGGGGTCAGTTTAACTCTTTGTTATACTTAGTATTATGTTTCTGGGACATGATAATGTCGATAATTAATGTTGGTAGTGTGGAAGAAGCGGTCAAAATCGCGAAAGATTATTCATCAACTGGAAAGAAATACTGGTTTCGCGGTCAAACTCATAATTGGGAAGTTCAATCAAGCTATGTAAGAATGAAAGAAAGTAAACGAGAGAATGTAAGCGAAAAACTAGATCGGTTTCATTACTGGGTAACTCACACTCCTGGTCTTGAAAGCATTGCAAATAACCAAGAAGCAATCATAGCAGTCGCTCAACACTATGGTTTAGCTACTAATTTTATTGATTTTACAATCTCTGTAGATGTTGCCGCATTTTTTGCTACGGAAAAAATACCCATCGGTTCAAAGGAAAATACTGCTTGCATTATTTGTATCGACGTTGAAGACTTCTTAAACGTTTGGAATATGATACGTACACTACATGAACCTCCAAAACTTATCGAAATTTCAGTGCCCAACTTATGGCGGTTAGAAGCCCAAAAAGGAGTTTTTATCGAATGTCCATATGATCACGTCGAAAGAATATATGATTTTGACCGTATATGCTTCCCGTTAACGCACAAATACAGTGTTGTTATAAATGATCAAATCTATCCCTTAAGAAAAAGCAATTTAGAAATATTGCTTGATCAATATTTTATGAATGAAAGAATGATAGATTCAACCGAAAGAATGCATAAATTCGCTATTAAGCATAATTTTGAAAGAATACGTTTGGAAATACCTACCGATAGAATACAAAAAACCGTATTTCCATCAGGCATTTCAGATCACGAAACTTGGGGGAAAAAAGAAATAAAACAATGGTTGGTTATAAACAATGAACAACTAAAGACAGCACTAACAAAAATTGAATATACATTAACAATAGATACAAGTTGGGGCTTAAAAGAAACAGCATCAATAATAAGTAAACAATCTCAAACCGATCTATTTGGACTGGATGGGATTAGACATAAACTCGTTAATTGGTCGATTGAATTGATCGGTGACCTCACTTTACCAAGTGACTTTAAAAAACAAGTTCAATTGCGGCTTACAAAACTTTGGGATGGCGTAAGAAATATCCCATATTCAAATCTCGAAATATCAGAAGCAATCGGAATGTGCATATCTATGGCAATTTCTCTAAAAGGTGATTTTAATAATAATGATCGATACTTTTGGAAAAAGTCTATTGAAGAATGTTTGGATGATCCGATTGAGGTGGAATTTGGTGTAAACGATGGAAGTTATTCGCGTGGATACGTTTCTCGAAATAAGCTACAAAATGCTATCAGAAATGATTTGGGTTCATTCATTGGCAACGAAAGAAAGAGCGACTTGCTATCAGATCCCAGAAGGGTTCTATTGGCTATTTCAGACCCAAAGAAAGTTTTTGATTACCACAAATTAACCTCTATTTTTATATCAGAAATAATACCTTTTCAGGTATTAGCTCGTAATGAAGCAATTTTTTACACTCCAGCACGATTAGATGCGTTTGGATTACCATGAGTTGATAACATTATTTTTATTCAAATGCTTTTTTATTGGTATCTCTATCAAAATTTCACTATACTTCGAGTCGGCAATGTTTGTCGGACACAACACCCGAAGTTGCTGAATTAGTAAAAAAGGACAACAGACATGGCGAAAGAGACTACTGAGAAGCAAAAAGCCGCAGCAGCAGCCGCGGCAGAAGCTGTGGTAGATAAGGAAAAGCTGAAATCGCTGTCATTAGCGATTGGCGCAATAGAGAAACAATTCGGCAAAGGCGCGGTTATGCGTCTTGGCGATAATAGCTCGATTGCACAGGTAGATGTTATTCCCACCGGCGTTCTCGCGCTTGATGCCGCACTTGGCGTCGGCGGCGTGCCGCGGGGAAGAATCACCGAAATCTATGGTCCTGAAAGTTCCGGTAAAACGACACTGATGCTATCAGTTATCGCCCAAGCCCAGAAGCTCGGCGGTACTGCCGCATTCATCGACGCGGAACACGCACTGGACCCCTCTTACGCTAAGAAAATCGGTGTCGATACCGATAATTTACTCGTTTCGCAACCGGATAACGGCGAACAAGCGCTCGACATCGTCGAGACGCTCGTCCGTTCCAATGCCCTTGACGTGATAGTCGTTGACTCCGTCGCGGCATTGGTTCCGAAAGCTGAAATCGAAGGCGAGATGGGCGATTCGCACATGGGTCTGCAAGCGCGGCTAATGTCGCAAGCATTGCGGAAACTGACTGCCGCCGTCTCGAAATCGAACACCGCCCTTGTCTTCATCAATCAAATCCGGATGAAGATTGGCGTAATGTTCGGCAACCCCGAAACCACTACCGGCGGGCAGGCACTCAAGTTCTACTCGACAGTCCGGATGGATATTCGGAGGATAGGGTCGCTGAAAGACGGCGACGAACACACGGGCAATCGAACCCGCGTGAAAGTAGTTAAAAATAAAATCGCTCCGCCGTTCCGTGAAGCGGAATTCGATATTATGTACGGTTCCGGCATTAGCCGTTCCGGCGAAATTATCGACTTGGCGAGCGAACTCAACATCATCACACGCTCGGGAACCTGGTATTCATACGGGGATGAGCGGTTGGGACAAGGACGCGACCGCGCGAAGGTAACGTTGGAAGAACGTCCGGAATTGACGGCGAAACTCGAATCCGAAGTACGCCAGCATCTGGGCTTACCATTACCGACACCGGTAAGTGCAAAGCTATAGACGCACGAAACCGGCGGCATTGGACACCGACGCCGCGCGGAATAAACTACTGAGAGCATTGACACGCCGTTCGCTCACACACGCGGAATCGGCGCATAAGCTTACTGAGTGGGGGGTGGCGCATACAGACGCCACAGCGATCCTAAACGATTTTACGAGAGCCGGCTATCTGAATGACCGCCGGTTTGCGGAGAACTTCACCACGGGAAGACTGGCACGTGGATTCGGTTGGAACCGTATTCGCCAGGAACTCGCCCGACACAAAGTTCCATCCGCTTTGATCGACGAGGTACACCAAAAAATGTTTGGTGAGACATCGAAGTCCGAACCGACCGGTGACCTTCTTGAAGTAACCGCCGCAAAAGAGTGGCGAAAACTTGCCAAAGAAGAACCGGATGTACGCCGCCGCCGCTGGCTGGGACGAATGCAGCGACGCGGTTTTACCCTTGACAGAATCCTAAACGTTCTCCGTGCGCTCGAGCGACAGGAGAAGGTATTAGATGACGGAAGATATGCAGACGAGACCGGAGGAGAATTCGAACGAATCTCCGACGAAGAAGAATGAAAATCTTGAACCGGAAACAACATCGGAAAATTCAAATCAGGAGCATTCCGAACCCGCACAAGTAGAACCAACACCACACGAAGAAACCGCACCGCAACCCGCGGTGGCCCAACCGTCGTATTCCGGCGGTACGCCAAAACTGCCATCGTATTTACAGCGCAACAATCCTGAACCGGAGACGGTTGCGGAAACACCATCAGAACCAATTACTGAGACCGAAGCGCGTCCCGACTTTACACCGGAAGCGACAAAAGTCGAATTCAATTTTCCTTATCTGAAATTAGATGAGGAACGAAAACCCGCAGTCGAAAAAACTGAACCCGCACCAGCGAAAGAACCAAAGAAACCGATTGGACAGGGGACCTTTCCTCCCGGTTTTGAATTTGGCCGTAAATCGGAAATAGGCGCAATCGAAGGTCATCCGCAGGAAGGAGTTCCCGCTTATGTACCGCGTCCACCCCGTCCCGAACCGGAAGCCGAAATTGTCGCCGAAGCCGAGGCGGAATCCGAACCGGAAGCGGTAGAGGGTGACGAAGAAGGGGACGAAGTCGATGAGACGCTGTTTCCTGAAGAAGGCGCCGGTGCCGATGCTGCAGCCCATAAGAAACGCCGCCGTCGTAAAGGTGGTGCGGAAAAAATGGAACAATCGCTTGCCGATAGCGCCGCCATCGCCGAAGCGACTTTCGCGCCGTTGGCAACCGCCGAATCAACGACACCGGCACCGGTTGTACCGAGAGTCGAATTTCGCAGTGACCGCGCAATCGATGAACCGGTAAAACCACCGGTACGTGAACCGCAACCGGAACGCCCGGCACCCGCAACCGAACGTCCGACGCCGTTACCGCGCCCAACACCGCAACCACGCACTCAACAACCGCGCCGTGATGTCCCCGCGCCATCGCAACCACTCAATCGTCCCGAATCAACAAATTATCGGGGCGGTGGAACCCGTGGCCCGGTTTCTTCCGGAACATCGGAAGGGGCAATCCGCGGTCGTCTTGGCGGTGTAGATAAACCGGCGCAAGTCGAACGTCCGCAA
>CAZPUW010000203.1:0-5589 GCA_964589795.1 uncultured bacterium | reverse complement strand
GGATACATTCCCAAACCCTCATTGTCTTCAGTGTAACAACCAACCTGATAAGGGCTGGTAGGATCAGAAATATCGATGATTCGAAGATATCCAATACCACCATACACGTTCGTCCCTTCTGTCAAAAAAGCACGATTTTCATCTATTACTATGGTATTGGCATATGCCGAAGTCAAATTATATGATCCAATTTCGGATATGCTCGCCGGGATTGAAATACTAAGTACTTGTAATCCAGTTGGACGAATTGCGATGAATGCGTAATTCCCTGAAATTGCTATATCTCGGGCATCACCAAGCGTATGGTAAGTTCCGATAATGGATGGGTTCGCGGGTGAAGAAATGTCAATCGCATATATGATTGATGAATCAATTATTGATGTAACAATAAACGCATAATTGCCAATTACAGCAACTTTGACCACCGGAACCGATGTTTCACAATAACCCACTTCGTGTGGGAGCGAACGATTCGTTATGTCAATGATTCGTAAACCAGCGCTACTATCGGCGATATATGCAAAGTTTCCCGAAATAGCGACACCTTTCGCATTTCCGGGTGTATAGCAGTAACCATACTCGTATGGATGCGCAGGATCCGATATATTTACAATGCAGAAACCGCTTGTGCCGGCCGTGACATAAGCGTAGTTGTTTGAAACGACGACAGAATTTGCCCGGAAAGAAAACGGAAATCGTGAAAGGCAGGTCACCCCAGAGCTATCCTGCGCGAATGATATCGTGGAGAAGAGAAGAAGAAAGAGAAGAATAACGGAACTGCGGATTGAGCAAATCATGGTCGCCTCCGTCGAGGAATGGTTGTGTTAAATAATATCCCTCGAAATATTAGGCGATACAAGCGAATCAGGCGTGATAAAACAATATTTGGGTTTTTGTCACACAAAAAAATGGGTGCCGTTTCCGACACCCATTCTTCATAAACACTGATTACAGCAACTATCCGCGCGGCTTGCGCGAACCACCGCCATATCCACCCGATTTCGGTTTCGAGCCGTACCGTGACCCACCCGACGGGCGGTCATCACGGGAACGTGACGGACGACTGCTATCTGCTGAGCGTGGCGTGTGCGGTCGGTCGGGACGGTCGCCATAGTCGCGGCGTGGCGGCCTATCGCCATCATCTCGGCGTGGTGGTCTATCATCACGGTCGAATCGTCGTGGCGGCGGTCTATCACCAAAATCACGTCGCGGAGGACGATCGCCGGAATCTCTACGTGGTGGTCTATCATCACGGTCGAAACGGCGTGGTGGCGGTCTGTCACCAAAATCGCGTCGCGGAGGACGATCACCGGAATCTCGGCGTGGTGGTCTATCGTCATGGTCGAAACGCCGTGGTGGCGGTCTGTCACCAAAATCGCGTCGCGGTGGTCTATCCCCAGAATCTCGGCGTGGTGGTCTATCATCACGGTCGAATCGTCGTGGGGGCGGTCTGTCGCCAAAATCACGTCGCGGAGGACGATCCCCGGAATCTCTTCTCGGTGGTCTGTCACCGGAATCTCGGCGTGGTGGTCTATCATCGCGGTCAAATCGGCGTGGTGGTGGTCTGTCACCAAATCCACGATTCGGCGGACGTTCGCCATCCCTATCAAACCGGCGCGGTGGCGGTCTATCACCAAACTCACGACGTGGTGGTCTATCATCACGGTCGAATCGGCGTGGTGGTGGCCTATCGCCAAAATCACGTCGCGGTGGTCTATCACTATAGTCCCGGCGTGGCGGACGACTGTCCCGGTCTTCGCGTTCCGGTTGAATGATTTGTCCACTGCGGTTACGCGGCGGATCTTCATTCGCCAAATCAATTTCTTGTTGGCTTCGCTCTTCCTTGATAGGACGGCTGTGTCGCGGCCGCTCGCGGTTTGATTTTGCGGGGTACCGCGAATCTGATTGCATTTCTTCCTCTGAATCTTGGAGCATCGCCAACGACTCTTTCAGTCCTTCCGGTAGTGCCCGTTTCTTTGCTTCCGGTTTCCATAGCAACGGTGAGAGGAGCTCTTCGAGCGTCCGTTGGTTGCGTACGGGAACACGGTATTTCACTTTAATTGTGCCGTCGTCTTTTACTTCCTGCGTTATCACTTCACCCATCCGGTAAATTGCGGCAAGCCCTTCGCCCGCCCCTTCAGGTGACAACATCGCTTCCGAACCACTCCAATCGAGGGCGCGGCGTTCGGCTATCGCGTTTTTCAATTCCCACAACCGGTGACCGCGAAGCGCGCTGATAAATACCGCCTCGGGATTATTGCGCTGCAGTTCACGCAAACGCGCGGTATCATCCAATTCATCAATTTTATTAAACAGAACCAATTGCGGAACTTTATCCGCGCCGATTTCTTCGAGCACTTTCGCTACTTCCGCCATTTGGTTTTCCACATTCGGATGCGTTGCATCGGCGACGTGGAGTAGTAAATCGGCTTCGGACGCTTCCGACAATGTGCTGTGGAAACTTGCAACCAAACTGTGCGGCAACTTACGAATGAATCCAACGGTGTCGGTTAATAATGCAGGTTCAGTGCTGTTGGGGAGTCGCAACGGTCGAACCAATGGATCGAGTGTAGCGAAGAGACGATTTTCGATAAACGGGTCACCACCGCAGAGCGCCTTGAGCAGTGTACTTTTCCCGGCATTGGTATAACCGACGAGTGCGATACGAAACGAAGATTCGCGGTTGCGGCGTTTGGTTTGGGTTTGTACTTCGATGAATTGCAACATCCGTTTGAGGTGTGCGATGCGTTCGCGAATGAGCCGGCGGTCAGTTTCTAATTGGGTTTCACCGGGACCGCGCAGTCCGATACCGCCGCGTTGCCGTTCAAGGTGAGCCCAGCGTCCGCTTAGGCGGGGAAGAAGGTATTCAAGTTGGGCAACTTCGACTTGTACGATGGATTCGCGCGTGCGGGCGCGTTTGGCGAAGATGTCGAGGATGAGTCCGGTACGGTCGATGACACGGACATTTTCCCACAACAGTTCAAGATTTTTCGCTTGTGCGGGAGAAAGATCGTCATCGAACATAACCAGTTCGATTTTTTCATCACGGACACGGTCTGCCAGCGATTCCGCCAATCCTTTGCCAATAAAGGTCGCAGAGTCGGGTGCGGCGCGTTCCTGCACAATCTTATCGACGACGACCGCTCCGGCAGTATCGGCGAGTAGTGCAAGCTCGCTGAGGGTATCGCCGACTTGATGGCGGGTCTCCCCTTTTTTTACGACACCGATAAGGAATGCCCGTTCGGGGGCTTTATCGGTGACAAGAATCGGTTCATTCATACCGGTTCGGTCTTCTTTCTCTCACGATGGAGGATGTTGCGATATGCGAAAAAACAGTATGCGAGCATATAGCTCGCCCTATTCAGTGGTGTTAATATAGCTCTCTAATGGGTATTTACAAACTCGATATACCTAACAGGTTATACGGTACTTGTAAGAAAAATGAATTTAGTTATGTGCGATTAACCCCACGACCAATCACATTTTCAGTTACAAGTAATAGCAGTGCGGCACCTAATAAAATAGTGCGCCACTCGCGACCATTGCGGGTGTGCTTCCATGCGGCAACTGCGGCTTCAGGCGCATTCGGTAGGACAGTAAAAGAAGTGTCGGCGATATTTCCGAAGCGCGTTCGTTTCGCGCGCGTCGATTCTGTCGCAGGAAATAATGCAGACCATGCATGATTGGAATCATCGCGCCAGAATCCGGTTTCTAAAAGATTGATTCGGTTATGGTCGGCGATAGTTGTTGTACCGCTGGGTGATGTCCATCGCAGGGATGAACGGTATTCATCGGGAATTTCCACATTCGCACCACACTCACTCGCGGGCAGTGCATCAACCCCTTGCAACATCGTCAGCCCGCGGGCGAACAGCGGAATGCGCAACGGTTCGGTCTCCCATCCTGCGCCGGTTGCCGGAACAGTTTCAAGCCGGACAGCGCCATGCCCATGTTTACGGTCAATCCACGCCGGCGAACCATCCTCGAAAACAAGTGGTGCTTTCACATCGGACGCAACGAGCCACCGTCCACTCACCGTCATATCCGGTGCCTTCACCCACGAGCGTAGAATTCCCGTCAGCGATTCTTTTTTCAGCGGATATCGTCCGCGTAACGTTGTTTGGTACGATTGCAGAACCGGTAACTCGGCCTCAGTGAGCCATTGATTCCATTCGGCAATGTCGGCATCAAGCGATGGCATCAACCATAACGATTCACCGGCATCCCACCTCGCTTTCCATTGTTGCGCGGATTGTGCGGGGGGCCGTTTTCCGGCATGAATCGTTAGTTTGCCGTCGTTGCCGGTGCGGGTATCGACAGTGACTTGTAATGCATTCAACGTCGCATTCAAGATTTTTTCTGCACCCGGATCGCCGCTTAATGTTACAGTCGATTTTCGCGCCGCCGGTAAAATTAAATCGCGTTTGTTATCGCCCGCCAATAAATCTTCCGACAACAATTCCGCCCGTAACGTCCACGGTCCGCTCCCTTGCGGCTTCACGACCCATTCAATTTCTTTCTCGGCGTGGGGTGCAAGCTCGATGGTTAGTTCACCGACCGATTCAAGTTGTGCGTTAAGCGAGCCGAGCGATAATTTTACAGTAGTTGTTTTTTCTGCATCCGAATACGAATGAACAGAGGCGCTGACAAGCACACCGGACGATTCGTCGATTAACGGTTCACGTTGTTGTATGTCGGTAATCGCAAGGTTTTCGCTGGAAATTTCCGGTGGTGTCCACCGGAAATATTTTAGTTTCGGTGCGGGTGGTGCAATCAGCGAATCATTTTCACCGACACCATCGGTAAAGAGTGCGATGGCGCGAAACGGAGCGGAAGAATTTTGTAATTGGTGTTCGGCACGGGTGATTGCCGAAGCAAGATTATCGCGCAACGGTTTCGGTGATTCCCCGTCGAGGGCAGAACGGATTGCAACGGCGGATGTCAACGCTTTCGCGGTATCGAGTTCATCGGCAAACAAAAGCGATACTTTATCCTGCGGCGAAAGAGCATTTACTAATGCGCGAATAGTGCGCACTGATTGGTCGAATGGTGTCCCCGCGGGGGTACGTGCCGCCATCGAAGCGGAACGGTCGAGTACTATCGCGATTTCCGCAGTTGCGGGTGAGCCGACCGGCAACGCACCAACCGTGAGCGGACGGGCGAATGCGGCGACAATACAAAGCACGGCGAGAATGCGAAGAAGAATCAAAAGCCATTGCGTGACTTTAACACGGCGATGTTGCTTTTTCTCGAGCAATTTGAGAAATCGAATCGTCGAAAACATAATTTTCGGAAGACGGCGGCGCGACATCAAATACAGCAGGAGTGGGATACCTGCCGCCGCGAGAAGGGGAAGAAGTGATGGGTTAAGCCAATTCATCTGGGTAATGGGCAATAGGCGTTGGGCATTGGGTAAAGAAAAATTGCGTACTCACATTTATTGCTTCTTTGTTTGTTTTCATTTTTTGCCCATTGCCCAATGCCAAATGCCCAAGGCCTTATTTCGGATACAGGATTCGTTCGACGAGGTGGATTAATAAATGACCGAGCGTGATGTGGGTCTCCTGAATGTGTGCCGTAATTTGCGAT
>CAZPUW010000202.1:0-5620 GCA_964589795.1 uncultured bacterium | reverse complement strand
GTTTGCATTTCCAATCGCTGTTGTCGGTACTAACAATACACCTTTTGCTTGAGCTAGTACGATGAATACTTGAGCAGTCATCTGAATTTTTAATTCGCCGTCCGGATTCGGTATATCAAACAACACGTCATAAAAAACAACATTGTTAATTAGTTCCGGTGTCGGAAGAATTTGCCTGACTTTTCCGTTCCACTTTGTTGGCTGGCCGAGAACCGTGAAATAGACATCCTGATCAACTTGAACACGCACGATATCCGCTTCCGAGACTTGCGCCCAGACCGTCATCGTATCCATGTTAGCTATCCGCAGGATATTCGGTGCCGACTGGTTCGCATTCAGCGTTTGCCCTTCGAGCAGACTAATCGAAACAACTTCACCCGCTATCGGTGCGGTAATTTTGGTGTAACCAAGATTAGCATTAGCAGTACTCACTGCCGCATTTGCTTGTTTCATCTGTGCGGTTAGCGAAGCTACATCGGCGAAAGCTACGTCATAACTTGCTTTGGAAATGTCGCGGTCGCTGGTGGATATTGACTTACCCGCAAAGAGTTCTTCACTTCGGTCCCACTGCAGTTGTGCTAATACAAGTTGCGCCTGCTTAATCGAATGTTGCGATGTAATATTTTCTAGCGTCGCTTTGGCAGATGTTATCGCGGTTTGCGCCAGCAGAGGATCAATTTCAGCAAGAAGTTGGTCAAGCTCGACATGGTCGCCGCGCTTAACCTTCATCGACTTTAATTTTCCCGAGGTTTGAGCGCCAACATCGACATAATTGATTGGTTGTACATTGCCCGCCGCAACAACTGTACTTTCGACATCACCAGTCGTTACCGCAGCAGTTATATATTGTACTTTTGCTTTACCGAACGCCCATTGATATCCGAACCAACCGATACCCCCAACGAGGAGTACAGTTACTATCCATAAATATCGTCGCTTCTTGTATACTTGAAATATCTTTTGACGTGTCAAAAGCTTAATACTAATTTTTTCTGTTGGCAGAGTTACCGGAATTTCACCGGGTGGCTTTGTTGGCTCATCACCCGGCGGTGATTCGGATTTATCTTTAGTTGGTAAAGTGGGCACATCGCTGGGTAATTTTGGAACAGGATCGCTTTGCGGTATAAGTGGCGGATCTTTGGGAGGCACTGCCGGTATATCTTTAGCCGGTACAGCTGGCACGTCGTTTGGTCGCATTGGAGGTACGTCTTTAGCCGGTATAACCGGCACACCGTTTGGTCGTACCGGAGGTATATCTTTAGGTGGAGATACCGGAACATCATTCACCGAAACTACGGGTTGGCCACCCGGATTGATGTTTATGTTGATGTTCATCGATTCCATTTCAAGTTCCCTTTTTACCGGAAATAATTCTACGAATTGTGTTAGCTAAGATTTTTCGTCGCTGGTTAGCTCGCACGCATTGTCCACGTCAACACTTGAAACTGTTGGTATCATGGACTGACAATTATGTTGATAACGCCCTATTCGGTTGTTTTGCCGTCGAAGTGTTCGGTATCGGCTTCGGCTTCCGCACGTGTATGGTGAACGACTTTATCCCGGTGATTCGGTGGAGAATAGATAGTGTAGAGTTTCAACGGAACACTGCCGGTATTGATAATGTTGTGATTGGTGCCTGCCGGAACAATAACCGCAAATCCTTCATGGATTGGTGACCGAACACCATCGAGCACTGCTTCTCCAAACCCGGACTCGACACGAAAGAACTGATCAAGTTTATGAACTTCCGCACCGATTTCTTCTTTGGGCTTTAACGACATGACGACAAGTTGACAAAATTTTGCCGTGTAAAGCACGTTGCGAAACTCGTTGTTACTTTCTGCAAGTTTCTCAATATTTTGTACATATCCTTTCACAAAGTCTCCTTTACCATTTATCCGATGGTATAATTAATTACCCTTAAAGACATTCTGTTCGACATACACGGTCGCTACTAATAACCTGAATGGATCCGATAGATGAGATTAAACATCAATGCATTCTGGTCGGGATCCGCGAAATCGAACTGTAATTGCATTTGTCCCGTCCATGCATCGCTAAACTGATGTTCGAGGCCACCATCGATGTAAAGACCCAACTTGGTGTCATTGGTATTGTTGTAGTAAGGTGCTCCAGCATAGTCCCACGAATAGAAATGCAGACCAAGTCCACCACCCGCATACGGTACCCACGGACCTTCCATGAAATGATAATCAACGCCGGAACGAAGGGAAAAGTCGCTTAGTTTCCAGCTATAATAGTCGTATCGGTTCGCATGATAGTATGGATAGTTACGCCCGGTTGACCAAAAATTTACCGAGCCATCCCAATGGAGTTGGCGGACAAATTCTCCAAATTCAAATGCAACACCGAATTGTGCAGTACCATCGAGATCACTTCCGGGATTAACATAGCCGAGTCTTGGACCAATCCCTTTGAATCCAATGTCACTGGTTGATTCGTTTTGTGTGGTACTTCTCGCAAATACTTCTGTTGAACTTAACAGAAGGGCAAGACACAGAACGAAAATTACTTTTACCCAAATTGAATGCAATTTCATTATTTTCCCCTTTTCGTTATAGTTGGCTATGTTAGATAGCCGGTGAACTTGAATGCTGTTCGAGCCATTCAAGCATGGAATGAATACTTCCCGTGGCAAGTCCGATGCACGTATCGGCTGCGCCATAATACAAACGAACGGTATCACCATCGGCGGCGATGGTATAGCCACATGTAAAAACTACATTTCCCACATCACCATGCTGTTCATAAGGTTCAACTGGACTGAAAACCCATTCATCTCCACGACGCAGACAGATTTCCGGTTTCTGTAAATCGAACAGCGCGAGACCCAAACGGTAAAGGCAACCGGCACCGGTTTGCCGGACTCCATGGTAAATCGCTAACCAACCCTGCGGTGTTTCGATTGGGGGCGGTGAGAGTCCGATTTTTGTAGCATCCCACCATGCACCGCTCCGTGCTTCAAGCATCATTTTGTGGACGCCCCAGTGTTGCAAATCAGGCGAATACGAAATCCACATGTGAGCTCGCGGATCGCTTACAGGTCGATGAATCACTACCCATTGGCCGTCGATACGATGGGGAAGAAGCGCCGCATCTTTATCTTCGGGCGGCATAATCACGCCAAACCGTTCGAAGTGGATAAAATCTTCGGTAAAGATCATCGCAACACCCGGACCATCGCGGCTGTATGCGGTATAAATAATAGCGTATTTTTTTAATTCCGGTACAAACGTGATTCGTGGATCTTCGATTCCCCAAAGTTCTTCAGGATTGTGTTCTGGATCCGATAACAGCGTCGGAACTTCGTCAATCTGCCAGCCATCTATTCCGTTTGCAGACCGCGCAGCGCTGAAATGTGAAATACCTCGTCTATCTTCGACCCGGCACAACAGTAAAGTTGTACCATCCGAGAGCAATACGGCTCCCGGATTGAATACACTATTAACCGTATATGGCCAATCAGCGGCCTTCAGAATTGGATTTTTGTCGTAACGAATAAAAAGTTCGGTCTTACTTTCTTGCATGGTGTTTAAATCTCTCCGAATTGTAATGTGTTTTCTGCCAATCGGAGCTCAAGCAAAGACTGAAGAAAAGACAGGGTAGATTCTGCGCCTTGATTCTCATTCAACCGGTCGGCATGCAATCCATCACGGCATCCACCGGTTAATGGATCGTAGATTGGTAAATTCAAATCGTTTCGTCCAAGGAACCACTCGAATGAGCGTCGGGCTTCATTGCGCCACCGAGAATCCTGTGTTATGCGGTATGCTTCAAGACAAGCAGATACCATTGCTTGCGCTTCCACGGGTTGCTGGTCAAAACGCGCCCGCATTCCCCCACGCTGAAAAAAACCATTCGATCCGATTGGAACAAAGTAATCCTTACCGGTTTCACTGTGCTGTAAATCAGCCAACCAATTGAGTGATTGTAAACCTGCTTCAATCATTTCACTATTTGCCATCTTATGTCCGCAAATAAGTAACGCATGTGGCAGTACGGCATTACAATATGTCAATTGCTCTTCAAACCAATGCCATTGGTCTGAATGTTGCCGTTGATACAATCCAAGCAGACGCCCGGCTAATTCTTCTCTGAGTTGACTAGCCACGCGGTCACCGGAGAATTTTCGCAGATACTCATGAATGCCCAATAACGCAAACGACCAAGCCCGCGGGCTCGTCGTTTCCCGAATAGCGGGAAGCGCCATCTCGAACATCCAACCAGCCATGCTATGTAGTGCGGGAGTATTAAAACGGCCTAAAACCGTTCCGAGTGCTAATAATGTGCGGCCATGACTATCATCGGAACCGCGATGTTCTTCTAACCACCGGCGTTGATAATCCATAAAATTGCGGAATCGTCCCGTTGCCGGATTGAATGCATACCAAACAAAAGCTAGATAACGGGAAGCAAGGTCAAATGCCTCACCCCGGCCAACTTCGTCCAATAAGCTGCTAACCATCAATGCACGTGCGTTATCGTCAGTAGTATATCCTTCATGATAATTGGGTACGGTAAATATTGCATGTTGCAACATTCCCGTTTCATCGGTCATGTGTCTCAAGTGGTCGAGTTTTAACGGAGGTAGTTCGCTCGGCCTTTTATCAAGTGCTCTTGCGACAAAACCCGGAGATTTAAAATGGCGGCGTTCCGATTGTGCTCTCCCAAAACACTGCATATACTTTCGTGCTACTATCGGCCAAACCATTTCGCGACCGAATAAGTAAGCGCGTTTCCGCATCGCGTGGCGTTTCGATTCATTATCCAGCAGATCGATAACTTGTTTTGCTAATGCATCCGGGTCGCGGAACGGCACCAACACTCCCCGTTCATCAGCTAACATTTCCTCGGCATACCAATACGGGGTGGATATTACTGCTTTGCCTGCACCTACCGTATAAGCAAGTACACCCGAAGTGCTTTGAGCAACATTCAGGTAAGGCGTAATGTAGATGTCGGTCGCACCGATAAATTCGATGAGTTCTTCTAAACTGACGAAACGGTTGTAGAAAATTACATTCGCGTCTACATTCTTTTCTTGCGCCATTAATTGCAACGACATACGGTACGATTCCCCGTCATATCGTTTGACATGCGGGTGAGTAGCGCCGATAATCATGTAAACTACGTTGGGATAATGTGCAAGAATTTCTGGTAATGCACTGATGACATTCTCGATTCCCTTATTCGCGGACAGTAAGCCGAAACTAAGCAGTACAATCTTGTCCTCGACACCGAACAAATCTTTGTGAAAACTGGGATCGACGAATGGTAAATCGGGAATGCCGTGTGGAATCATATCGATTTTTTCCACCGCCACTTCAAACACGCTTTGCAGAAAAGTTTTTCCCTGTTCACTCATGACGACCACCCGGTCCGACAGGACGGCGATTTCTTTTAATACTCGAAATTGGTCTGCGTTGGGGTTCTCTAAAATGGTATGAAAGGTGGTAACAATCGGCATCCGCAGTTCTTTAAGAAGAGCAAGTATATGGCTGCCCGCCGTTCCCCCGAATATGCCGTACTCATGCTGAAGGCAAACGACGTCGACATTGTTGATATTCAGAAAATCAGCGGCGCGGCGATAAGAATCAAT
>CAZPUW010000201.1:0-5621 GCA_964589795.1 uncultured bacterium | reverse complement strand
GATCACGAGTTGCCATAACAATACAATCACCGGGTCGGGATACTACACTCCGCGCGTTTACCTGCTGCGATTTAATTTAAGCGGCAATCCGGATCAGGACACAATTTTTGCCGCACGCGATACTTTACCGGTTCTATATGCTATATACACCACCGTGCAGGATTCACTCACGCTTCAAAAACTACCGCATATTCCAATGAGTATCGCGGGTAAAGTTTCACTCGATACCACCAATAATACTTTCCGTACCGCGACTTTTTCGACATACCACGAAGTACATACCGACACTGTGAATATTTGGGGTACGGATACACTGGTATATTGGAAACTCGCGCAGGGCGATACCGGACTGGCGCAAATTACGGTGCGGATTTACAACTCATCGAATGCGCAAATCGGGATACTGAGTAGATATTTTACAGTATTACCTGCAACCCAAACATTTTAATTGCGGTTGAAACGCCGCATTTCGATTCACAAAGAAGAACATTAAAGCGAATTGTATGAACGAACCAGTAGTAACCGAAAAACTTGCAATAGAGCATGGACTCCTACCCGACGAATACACACGAATTTGTAACATTCTAAACCGCACACCCACTTGGACGGAACTCGGTATTTTTTCCGTGATGTGGTCCGAACACTGCGCATACAAAAATTCAATTCTTGAATTAAAGAAACTCCCTCGGAGTGGCGGCAGGTTGTTAGTCGATGCCGGCGAAGAGAACGCGGGCTTAGTCGATTTAGGCAACGGTCTCGCTATTGCATTTAAAATCGAATCGCACAACCACCCTTCCGCAGTCGAACCGCACCAAGGCGCGGCAACCGGTGTTGGCGGCATCTTGCGGGATATTTTTACAATGGGTGCGCGACCGCTCGCGAATCTTGTTTCACTCCGGTTCGGTGAACTCAATGATGCCCATACCCGTTATTTGGTGGATGGCGTCGTTCGTGGAATTGGCGATTACGGCAACTGCATGGGCATTCCAACCGTAGCCGGTGAAACATCGTTCGACCCGTCTTACCGCACTAATCCGCTCGTGAATGCAATGACCGTAGGTGTAGTCAAAGTCGAAAATATTATAACCGCTACTGCAAGTGGAATTGGTAACCCGGTGTATTACATGGGTAATAAAACCGGACGCGATGGTATTCACGGTGCGACCTTTGCATCCGACGAACTCACTGCGGAATCTTCTTCTCGCCGTCCCAATGTGCAAGTCGGCGACCCGAGCACGGAAAAGCTGTTACTTGAAGCGACTCTTGAATTGGCGGAGAAACATCTGCTGGTAGGGCTTCAGGATATGGGTGCGGCGGGGCTTTCCTGTTCGACGTCGGAAATGAGCGCGCGCGGTCAAGTAGGTATGGACATCGAACTTGACCTCGTACCGCAACGCGAAGCGGGTTTGACACCGTACGAAATTATGCTGTCGGAATCGCAAGAGCGGATGCTCGCTGTGTGTACGCCTGAGCAAGCGGCGGAGTTCGAAAAAGTTTGCAATAAATGGAGCATCGAAGCCGTTGCTATTGGTAAAGTTATCGAGGGTGGAAAAGTTATTGTTCGCAGCCATGGCGAAATTGTTGCGGAAATTCCCGGCGACGAATTGGTGCTTGGTGGTGGCGCACCGCAATATGTTCGTGAGGACAGGGTCCCGGCGGGGATGGATGAGAAACGAAAATATGATCCATTGACCGAGGACTTTCCCGAAAATGAAATGTGTTTCGATTTATTGTGGAACGATCCAAATCTCGCATCGAAACTCTGGATATATCGCCAATTCGACCATACCGTAATTGGCGCTACTGCGCGTTCTCCGGGCGACGCCGATGCAGCTGTAATTTGGGTAGCCGGTACGGAAAAAGGATTCGCGACAAAGACCGACTGCAATCCGTATTGGGTGATGCTCGATCCATATTGGGGAGCCGCACATGCCGTTGCCGAATCGGCGCTGAATGTAGCTTGCACCGGCGCTGAACCGGTAGCGATAACGAATTGCCTAAATTTTGGAAATCCGTACAAACCGGAAGCGTACTATTATTTCCGCCAAGCCGTTGCCGGAATGGGCGAGGCATGCCGCCAGTTCAATACACCAGTGTCGGGCGGCAACGTGAGTTTTTATAACGAATCGCCCGAAGTCGCCGTCATGCCGACACCAACTATCGGGATATTGGGTATCCTTGATGACGTGCAAGCGAACGTCGGTGCGGGTGCAATCGATCATACCGTATTGTGTTTGATTGGCGATACCGAAGCAGTCGAGCTCGGTGGAAGTACGCTTCTTCGCTTAGCGCATAAAAAAGTTGCCGGGACTATTCCCAAGTTGGATTTTGCCAGGCACCGCGCTTTACTCAAGTTCCTCCGCGAGGAAATCGGTAACCACACCATTCTTGCGGCACATGATTTGAGCGAAGGGGGACTTGCATTCGCGTTAGCTGAAATGGCTGTAATCGGTGACTGTGGCATCTCAGCGGCGTTACCAAACGGGCACAACCGGTTGCGGTGGTTCTCGGAGAGTGCTTCCCGCGCTGTTGTATGTATTGCAGAATCGAACGTGGAACGGTTGCTCGGACAGGCACGGCAAATGAATCTTAGTTTTACTGTTGTCGGTTCATGCATTGGAACGAAAGTAAAACTTGGCGATTGGTTGGAGCGTCCGGTTTCATCGTTAAAAAAACAGTATCGGCAACTTCTATTTGAAGCAATGGGAGAGGGGGAAGGATGATTCGCTTGGTTCGTTTTGTAGTATCCTTGGTAGCGGCGGTATTGGTTTGCTCAGTTCCTGTATGGGCTCAGATAACCATTACCCGCGCACAGTTTCCCGACTCCGCCAACTACACCACACCGTATTTAACTACGGCGGCGGATTCTGTTGTGCTTGGAACAACCGGTGGCGACCAGCGTTGGGATTTCTCCACCGTTTCCCAATTTGCTTATCCCGTTGACTACACCGACATTTCTCCCGATAGTACACCCATTACACATACTCATAATTGGGGTTCCAACCGGTTAGCTTCCGTGTCTCAGGAAGGAATTCTTTTTGGTGGTGGTGTAATTTCTTTACCCGGTATGTACAGTTATTTCCGGTATGGTACGAACACCTACGAAATGATTGGTGTTTACGTCCCCGCGGATACTGTTAACTTTCCCGCACACCCCGCCCAAACCGACAGTATCACGACTACTTACCGGTTAGCGAACTTTCCGCTTTCCTATAATCAGACGTGGACGGATTCGTTAAAGACAACCGTCACTTTAACCGACACTGTTGTTTTAGGAAGTGCGAAACATCGCAGATTGCGCGTCCTCTTGCGCTCGGTAAATACGATTGACAGTTACGGTACTCTGCTGTATCCCGGCGATTCAGTACAAGCGCTTCGCATGGTAACAGTTACCAGTGGCGGGGTCGCTTACGATTTACAAGTATTCAGTACGATTTATTTAACGTTAATTACGATTCCCATTCCTACCCAAACAACAGTTTCTTATGTTGCTCAAAATGTTGGTCCTCTGGTCACAGCTACCAGCGATACTGGTGTAACAACTCCTGATTTTACATTCGCCGCCAGTTTGCAACAATCGGCGCGTCATTACAATCCAACTTCAGTTTCGCAGCCGACTGTCCGTTTTTCATTGCCTTCATCACTGCAAATTAGCGCATTCCCCAATCCCTTTAATCCCGCGACCCGATTGACGTTTGCCAGTCCGGTTGGAGGTAAGGCATCACTCGTCGTTTACAATGTACTTGGTCGTCGCGTCGCGGAATTGTATAATGGTTCGGTTGCATCCGGTCAACGCTACAATGCGCAGTGGGGCAGCAACTTGCCCGCCGGATCATACTTCGCACGGTTCACTGTGAACGGAATGGCAACGACTACCCGATTGGAACGACTTCCTTAAGCGAAGAATACGCATTATCTTATAAATCGTGTTTTTTGCGCCCGTAGCTCAATTGGATAGAGTGTTGGCCTCCGGAGCCAAAGGTTGTGGGTTCAAATCCCGCCGGGCGCGCATGTTTGCAGGTGCGTTGGACAATCGGTCTGGCATGCAAAGAAATCATTTTCAATTATGAAGTAAAACAGAAAACTGATTTGCTTAAGTAGAAAGGTAGAACCATGCTGCGTTCGCGCAGTTTCATTCCGACCCTAAAAGATTCACCCGCTGATGCGACGACGGTATCGCATCAGTTGATGGTGCGTGCAGGTTTGATTCGGCAATTGGTAGCCGGTATCTATTCGTTTCTCCCGTTGGGTTGGAAGTCGATGTTGAAAGTCACTTCGATTATCCGTGAAGAGATGAATGGCATCGGTGCGCAGGAATTTTTTCTCCCCTCACTCAACCCGATAGAAATTTGGGATGAAACAGGACGCAATGCCGCATTCGGCGACGATATGATGCGGGTAATCGACCGCAAGGGTCGTAAGTATGCGCTCGCGCCTACGCACGAAGAAATTATCTGTTACCTTGCACGTAGCGAAGTACGGTCATGGCGTGATTTACCGCAAATCTGGTATCAAATCCAAACCAAGTATCGCGATGAACCCCGTCCCCGTTCCGGTTTGCTGCGTGTCCGCCAGTTCCTGATGAAAGATGCATACTCGCTCGACATCGATCAGGAAGGGTTGGATAAATCCTACGAAGCGCACAAGCAAGCGTATATGCGGATTTTCGAGCGGTGCGGTCTCAATTATTTCATTGTCGGTGCTTCGTCCGGTCTGATGGGTGGAACCGGTAGCCAAGAGTTCATGATTGAATCCGACGCTGGTGAAGACCGCATCGTACGCAGTCCCGGCGGTTATGCCGCGAATATCGAAATTGCGGCTTCGATTCCTCCCAAGGTAATGGATGAACCCTCAGTCGCGGCTACGTATGAACTTTCGACACCGACACAACGTACTATTGAAGAAGTATCGGGACTCCTTGGCGTGCCCGCACACCGGTTGGTAAAGACATTGGTTTATGTCACCGATACCGGAAAACCGGTAGTGGCGCTGCTTCGCGGTGACGATGAACTGGTGGAAGCGAAATTGACCGCAGTCGTCGGCGAACAAGTCGTACCCGCGTTGCCCGAATCGGTTGGTAAGTGGTTTCACGGTGCTGATGTTGGATTTCTTGGCCCTTGCAGCGTCGATTTACCGATTTATGCCGACTTGCGGTTGCAAAGTGGCACCAATCTGATTTCCGGTGCGAACCGGAATGGGTATCATATCGGGGGATTGGATGTCGGTCGTGATATTCATCCAACGTCGTTTGTCGATTTACGCGAAGTAAAAGCCGGTGAGCAAGCTATTGACGGTTCGGGTGCCCTGCATATCGCTACGTCGATTGAATTAGGGCACATTTTCAAACTCGGAACGCGATACTCACAAGCAATGGGTGCAACGATTCTCAATGACAGTGGTGTCGAACAACCGATTATCATGGGTTCGTATGGTATCGGTGTGGGCCGTATCATTGTCGGTTTGATTGAGCAGGATCATGATAAAGACGGTATCGTTTGGAACAAAGCTCTCACACCAATGCTTGCCTCGATTGTTCCCGTAAACGTCGGTAACCCTGATTTGATGGCGATTGCGACGAAATTGTACGATCAATTGAAAAACCACGGGGTAGAGACTCTATT
>CAZPUW010000200.1:0-5647 GCA_964589795.1 uncultured bacterium | reverse complement strand
AGGCGAAACGAGACCGGAGACTCCCGCGACCATTAGTACACCACCGGAACCAGCCATTTCAACTACGACGCGAGAAAGAAGCGTTGCGACAGCAAAAATGAATCCGAATGATAATGCGACTTTTAACCGGTAAGGATTATTTAACGTGAGTGATGGGTGTTCTACACCGGCTTTTCGCATCCTATTAATCGATACGATTGCACCAATCAACATTCCGGGTGCAGCGATCTGAATACTCTGTTGCCACAATTGGGGAGCTACGAATAAAGAAAGCACGAAAATTCGTAACGGCAGGATTGACGATGCGATAATTGTAGCCGTGGAAAATACATCCGAATTTTCGGGTGTCTCCTTCGAGCGTTTGGATAGCGTCATCGTTGCCGCAGTGGATGAAACTATTCCACCGAGAATACCGGTGACAATCACTCCCATAGTACGTCGGAATACGCGGAGTGCGATATACGCAGCGAACGAGAGTGAACCGACCAGAATTACAAATAACCAAATCCGGTACGGATTCAAGGCCTCATACGGACCCATTCCCTGATTGGGTACGACTGGAAGGATAATAAAAGTAAGTACCAATAGGGTGACGGAAGCGCGGATGTCTTCATAGGAAAGATGTTCCGTCAAGGAATGCATCAATCGTTTGGATGATAAGAAGAAAAGGAGAGCGATTGCGAGTGAGATCGCTATGCTATAGTGCTGCCACCAACAGAGCCCGCCAAGACCGAATACAAGCGGGGTAACGATTTCAGTTGTCGTCCCCTCATCTGCACCTCGCCAGATTGCGATTACGTGACTTACGAGGACTAAAACTGAAGCACCGGCAAAGGAAAGTAAAAAGAAACCGGATACATGAAAGTCGTTGATAAAAGCGGCTACGGCGCCGCCCAGCGAGACAAATACGAAGGTGCGGATACCGCCAAAGTATTTTTCAGCGGAACCGGCTGCAAATTGCCTTTCAGTTCCGATCAGTGCGCCGAGTAAGATTGCCAGACCAAACGACTGATATTCAATTGGTATCATAAGTAATAATATCGTGGTAAATGCAAGCGTTTGCAATGGTTTCGTTGTTTAAGTTAAGCCGAATCCGAGTGTTGGGGTAGAATTTGGGTTTCCTTGCTGTCGTTTGCACTCTTGTTGTACGAGATTTATATTCTCGTCACCTCGGCGGGGTAGCTCAGTTGGTTAGAGCAGTGGAATCATAATCCACGTGTCGGGGGTTCAAATCCCTCCCCCGCTACACTCAAAAAGAAGACCTACTAAACCAGTAGGTCTTTTTTCGTATATTTGTGACGAAAGTCATAACCCCGCTACGCCGAAACTTGATACATCTTAGATGCAGCATTTGGCGCGGGTCTACGTGAGAGGAGAGGTCGTGAGTGGTGCTGAAACGGTTGTATTAACAATTGTCGACAAACTATTTGACAAAGCTCTCGGTTTGTCGGCAAATAAAGTCATCGAAAAATGGAAACTTACCGAACGGTTTGGAGTTGATAAGACTCACGAATTGACAAAAAACATCCTTAGATCAGCGATATACAATACTGCGCAGGGGTGCATTCTCGAACAAAGCGTTGCCGACCGGTTACTTGAAACAAACTATGAGGTTGTTTTCGAGTGGTTGCTCGCAGAAGCTTCTGCACCAATTGATTGGACTAAAGTAAACATTACACTTTTCACCGGAGAAATTGGCGATGAAGAGCAAGTTAGCACTTTCTTAGAAGCGTTACGCGAGGAAATCGAACTTCAGAAAAAGACACAATACCCCCCTTATGCCCAAACGACCATACGTCAAAACGCAGAAATATTACAAGCAGTATCTGAGTTACAGAAAAAATTACCCGAGTATCTTGAGTCGTTTCGTCATGAACAGCTCCAGAATTCAGATCTAACATCTCAAGTTTCAAGATTCACTTCCAGTCAGCCATTCCAATCAATTCAAAACACAGTAATCGATTCAGACGCCGAATTATCATTAATCAAAGCTGAATTGAAAGAGGGTCACATCGCTACTGCTCGACAGAAAGCACTAAATCTAGTCGAGCATTTGAAAAGTGAGCAAAGCCCAGATCGAAAGAGACTCTCCGCTACTTACGAACTCCTTGCGAATACCTACATTTTCTCCGAACAGGATCAAGCAAGCTTACTCGAATATCTGAAGGATGCAGAGTTTTACTGTGAAGATGATAACTCCAGAATTTTGCTAAGAGCCCAAATCCACTACTTGAGGCAAGAATATCAAACCGCGCTCGAACTGATCGAAAAATTGATTGATCTACCTGAATTTCAAGTAAATGCAACCTATTTAACACTTTCGATTCATTATGCAACGAACGAGACAAAAGCAATTCTCAAACTGATCGATAGATTCAAGGATGCAGACGACCCCGCCCTTCATACAGCCTTTGCTTGGTATGCCAACTTGGTCGGCGAACACGAATTAGCGCTCCACCACGCGAACTCCGCCATCGCACTTGACCCGACGAAGAACGATCCGAAGGTTTATAAAGCAGATGCGATTGCATTCCTATATGATAAAGCTGCAACCGAATTCGGTAAAATTTCTGGAGAGACTGTTCCTAATTTAAGGGAAGCTCTCGAGTTGGCTTCAACCGCAATTGCCGGATATAGTCCAGAATTCACCTATAAACTTGCCAATGCGTATGCACGTCGTGGTACGATTCACAACCTTCTTTTCGAGCATGAAGAAGCAATTGCTGACTTCAGGAAATCGCTTGAATACGCACCCGATAATCCCCAAGTAAGGCAAAATTTCCTCGTATCGTTGTCAGCAAATGAGAAGTTCGATGAACTTTTGAGCGAACTTAATAAAGTTCGAGAGATTGGAAACGACTTTACGCTGATACGTCTCAAGATCCACGCATTACTCGCGAAAGACGAACCAAAACGGGCCTTACACGAACTTGATTCACTCATCGGTTCCGAATCCAGTTCTGACGACCTTAAACGAAAGCTCAAGATACTGAAAATTGAAGCACTCGACCGTGATTTCCAAACCACAAAAGCAGAAGCGTTGATCGATGAACTGTCTGTAGTCGACCTCGAGCTACAAATGGCGAGAATCAATCATCTGAAGCGCATTGGAAAACAGGAACAGCTTCTCCCATTATACGAAGAACTTGATCGAACCATTCTCGATAAAAGAAGATTCTGGTTTGTAGAAGAGTATGCTGCATGGTTGTTTAACGATGGAAAACCGGAAAGTCTGAAAAAAGCGAAAGAATTACTCGATCCAATCGTCACTGGCGATTTGTTAACAAAATCGAACGACCTCTTTGCAGAAATTCTTTATCGCTTAGGTGCGCGAGAGGAACTGCTCGCCTTCTGTAACAAAGTTGAATCGCGATTCGGATTTCAACCGAGATTGACCGAGTTACAGGCAATCTTGTATTACAACGCGAACGATCTCACTGCTGCTCTTCCCCACTTCGAAAAACTTGCAAAAGCGCATCTAACATCAGCGTTCCATCAGTTCAACTATGCCAGGTGTTTGTTCAGGATGGGACGAACTGAAGAGGGAAAAGACGTTCTCATGCAGGCGGAGCGCTCAATCAAAGATTCCCTTCGTGACCTGATCGAAGCGAGTCAGATATTTTCCTTGATCGGAAACTACGAAAAGGCGATTTACTACGCCACCAAGGCGTACCAGCAGTTTACCGACAACGCGGATACGCATCTCAATTTTATTGGCGTTACTTTAAAGGCAGTCAACGAGCAATTCGTTCCAAAACCTGAAATTGAAGATTTACATCGCAAGATCCTATCTGAATTCCCGACCCGTTTCCCAAACGATAATCGGTTACAAGCGATTCCCCTCGCCAACGAGCCTGAGAAACTAATCGTGCAGATGAAAGAGATGCTTATGGAGCGGCACAAACATATCGAAGCCGTCGAAACGGAGTATCTCCAACACCGCTTATCCGTTCGCTTTCTATCGAAAGGTGCTGGACACAATCTCCTCGAAACGATGAGATATATTTCGGTGAAAGAAACCTTGAAGTTCTGGGCAGAGAGTGGCGACCTTATACGACTGCAGGAAGAAATCGAAAGCGCGTCGAATTGCAACCGATTGGTGATCGGCGACACAGCGCTCCTCACACTCGAGTTGCTGGAACTGCTCGTTCCGACGCTCGATTCATTCGAGAAGGTATTTGTTGCACAAACCTTTGTTGATGAGCTGAATTCGATGATAGCGGGTATGCAACTATATTCGAACGCCGAATCGTTTACCATGGGATTAGTCGGAGAACAGATCGTCAAGCAAGACAATAACAAAGAGAGTACCCGAGCAGAAATCGAGTACATCCACAAACTGGTTAAAACTCTGACAGAACATCCAAACGTCGAATTGGTCGGATCTAAACCACTCCCAATTACCAAAACCGAGGAAACAGCGCAGTTCGATTCCGAGTTCACAAACGAGATTGGTTTTCTCCCCTTTGCTATCGGCAAAAAGTTCGGTGTGAAAGTACTCGATCTGGAGTTCCAACTGCGAGAATTCTGTAAAATTAGCTTCGGTATTGAAAGCTTCGGTATTCGAGCGATACTCGAAACACTCCGCACGAGGGATGTAATTGATTATGAACAGTTGCAGAACAAGTTGTTACGATTAATCCGGCACCACTACTTCTTCGTTTCCGTTAACAAAGATACGCTGCTACAGGCACTTCAGAACTCGGACTATCGGTATGAAGGTGATGCAATAGCGGTCTTTGAGTTTCTTCGCGATCCCAACTTCTCTTTCGAAGGACTGATCAGTGTCGCTTCTGAATTTTTAATTGAGCTTTGGAATCGCCAGCTTTCCCTGGAAACGAAGCAGAAATGGACCGATCACCTCCTTTTCGTCGTAACCCACCAAAGACCAAAGTACTTGATCGTCAAGCAAATCCTCGAACGAATTCACCAACGCGGGCAATTGCTTCCTGCGACACTTCAGCAACTCGGGCAAACAGTCGATCTCTGGTTCCGGGTACAAACGGTCATATAGTCGGAGTTACACAAGGAAAATAGGGGAGTTGTTTTCCCGCTCATCGATACACTTAATGAGAAGACCGATTGGTTCAGTAGTTTATTTTCATTATTTTGTGACCAATGTCGTAACAAAGTGACCTCGAAACTTCAATATTCATTGCAACGGGATCCCTAACGACACCTCTAAGTTTTTAGTTTGCAGAAATTGGTTGGTGCCATGGTAGTAAGTCATGCTGGATAGCGCCAATTCGTTGGACAGCGTCCACACCATGGCATGATCATGTGCTTTGTGCTATGATCGCTAATTCTCCACTGAGCTAATTTTGGCCACCATACCAAGATTCGACAAGAGAAGCCTTGGCACCAACCCCATTTTAGAGAACTCTTATGGCAAAGACGAAACCGCTAATTGTTACGTTCAAGTTGAAAGAAGCAACCGGGCTTTCTGATCGAACGGTTCGACGACTTTTACGAGAATATTCAAAATTAGTTCGTCAGATTCAGCATGACGAGTTAGATGATGTTTTAATTAAATCTGTACCGGAGTTTCGTGTAAGACAATCGTTACGGGACAGGGTAAAATACCAATCGAGAGATCTTCCAACTTACTATGTAGAATCGATCCATACAGGATCATTGATAATTACGA
>CAZPUW010000199.1:0-5678 GCA_964589795.1 uncultured bacterium | reverse complement strand
TCACTTCACCAAAGCCAATCCGATACCCATTCCCCTGTGACCAACCGCGAATTGTGATACGGTCGCCATCTTCAATAAACGTCCGTGTTTTACCGGAGCTGAGTGTGATTGGTTCAGTACCTTTCCACGCAAGTTCCAGCATACTTCCCCGCGACTCTTTCGTCGCACCGCTAATCGTACCGGAAGCAAGCATATCACCGGTTCGAAGGTTACAGCCGGTAATGGTGTGATGGGCAATCTGTTGGGCAAGATTCCAATAGAGATATTTGAAATTGGACAATGATATTCGTTGCGGTTTGCTCATCTTTTCCGATTGAAGTGTCACTTCCAATTCAATGTCGTACGTCGGATTCCCTTTTGATTGCAGATACGGAAGCGGTACAGGCTTTTGTTCGGGGCCTTCACAACGGAATGGTTCGAGTGCTTCCATCGGCACTATCCATGGGGAAATCGAAGTGGCAAAGTTTTTTGCAAGGAACGGGCCCAGTGGTACATATTCCCAGCGTTGAATATCACGCGCACTCCAATCGTTCACCAGTGCCAAACCAAATAGATGTTGTTCGGCTTTTTCCACCGGTATCGGTTCACTAAGCGGATTGCCTGTCCCAATGAACGCACCTATCTCCAACTCGAAATCGAATTGCTTACAGGGCCCGAATGACGGTCGTTCCGCATTATCGTCTTTCGTTTGTCCCGAAGGCCGTATGATGTCGGTTCCACTTACAACAATAGAACTTGTGCGACCGTGATACCCGACCGGAAGCTCCAACCAATTCGGCATCAGAGCATTTTGCGTCCCGCGGAACATGATTCCGACATTCGTCGCATGTTCGCGCGAAGAATAAAAATCTGTGTAATCGCCGATGTCAACCGGCAGAACCATTTCCACTTCGTCGCGGCGATACAGTACGGCTTCCTTCAAGTCAGCATTATCGCGCAAGATGGGATTATCGTTTCGAAGCAAATTCGAGATTACGGCGCGAGCTTCGTGCCATGCAGTTGCGCCAAGCGACATAAATTCGTTGAGGGTTGGTTGCGCAAAGATTGTTTTACCGACAAGCGATGTGCTATCGAAATAGCCATATTCCTCAAGACGGGCAAGGTTGAGGACACACTCGCCAATCGCGGTAACAATAAACGGGGCATCGTCACAACAGCCAGCCCGGCGGCAAACACCATAAGGTAAATTCTGTATTGGAAAATCAGAATCGGGTGAAACTTCAATGAAGGAGCGCAAATTAGGATTGGTGGTATCAGTCATTTCTTTTCCAGAATTATAGTAAACCGGATGCTTTTAAATCATCTAATGGTTCTTCGAAACTGCAACTACCGAACGAAATGAGTATGTGTCGGGCTTCTTCAATTTGTTGGTTCGTAGCGTGATACTTACCATCCCAAACCAACTCATTATCGCTGAAGACAAATTTTTCCGGTTTCCCTTCGGAAACTATCTCGGCAAGTTGCTCTTCGGTTAGTTGCGGATTCGAGCAAGCAATTATGCCCGCGGCAAATAGTGAGATAAATCCATGTTTTTCATCGCGTGAATTGGAAAAATACGGGTGATGCAGCCCTTGGGTTGCCTTAAATGGAAGTTTTCGTTCGATGCATTGCTTTAAAATTGCCGCAATCAAATACGAAGGTGGAATCCGCTCACCACCGCACCGAAGTTTTAGGCCCACTCTCGCTTTCACACCCAATTTATTCAATGAAACATTAATTCGGGACAATACTTCTGTAACCATTTCAAAAGTAGGTGCGGCAACGGTGAATCCGTTATAGGGAAGTTCGAAAAAACAAATCAGTCCATCATTTTCACGGTTTTGTAATGAAGTCACCACGTCATCGCCGAACTTACCAAGTTTGCCTATTGCGGCATCACGATTTGGGTCGATAGCCAAAGCCGAGAGCATCGGAACGGATAAACGGACTTCATAAGAATCGATTACCAAATCATTGGGATGAGATTCTTGTAATGATTTCAAATAACTGAGCTCTAATGAAAATTCTTCAACTGAAGTCAGCTCCTTGTGTTTTTCACCACCTAACGTCGTAATATGAACGGGGTGATTCGGTTGCGGATTAGCCGACATTGCATCGCAGAAGGGAGCAAAGGCGTCGAGCGGTAGGACAAACCGGGCGAGGAAGTCACGATGGTTCGATTCGCGGTAGAGTAAAAAGTTTTCAAATGATTCAGCAAAGGGTAGTTTCGCGGGTGGAAACATCCCTGCGTAATCGATTATCCCGTACGAAAATTTCTCAAACGATTTTTTCAATTTTCCCCCGCCACTTTTAATGGGTCAGCGCATACACGATTAAATTGGTACCCATTTTCAACGCTGCCGTCCTTACTGACTCCGGGTCGTTATGCACGTCGGGGTCTTCCCACCCATCCCCCAAATCACACTGATAATCGTAATACGCAACCAACCTGCCGTTTATCCACCAACCAAATCCCTGTGCCGGTTTCCCGTCATGGACGTGTACCTTCGGTGGTCGTCCATCGGGAAACGGAAACCGTGTTTTATAAATTGCAAAGTCAGCCGGTACCTCTTTGATGTCTTGATCGGGAAAGACTTTCTTCATTTCGCGACGGATGGCAACATCCATCCCATAACTATCGCAGAGATGAATAAATCCACCTGCCTCCAGCCAATCGCGCAAACGCTGTGCTTCGTCCGGAGTGAAAATCATATTGCCATGCCCGGTCACAAAAATGTATCGGTACCGCCATAAATCGGGTGAATCCAGCGAAACGGTTGCGGGATGCTTTGCACAAACGAGTCCGGCGTTTTTAGCCGCGTACGCCAATAAATTCGGTAAAGAGGATGGGCCTTTATACCAATCACCGCCTCCATTGTATTTTAGTTGCGCAATTTGAAACTCACCCGGTTGCGCTTCTAAATATTTCTTCGCTTCCTCTTTACTCGCGGGAGGCGGCAACTGCGCAAACAACGCAGTTGACAACAATATCCAAACAATCGCGCACAGTTTTTTCATACGATTACTTTTCCTTCGGCATCGTTCGTCTTTTTTTCATTGCATTAATTGAATCCGTTTTCATTTCATACGATGGACCAATCCAGTGCACAAACGTATGAACCTGAATATCGGGGAACGGCCACAACCCCTGCGTTATACCAACATTTACATTTTTCGGCCCCATCCACCATAGTGTATCTGCCCCATTCAATACACCTAATGCTTGAATTACATCGTGGTTTTGCGGCGACTGTGCCCAGAAAAGCAATTGGGTACTTTCTCGCGCCAAGCTGTCCAGTTTTGACGGCAATTCTTCGATCAACCACTCTTTATCAAGTACCAATGAAATTGCCGCTGTTGCCGGTTGCAACGAATCGGGATGGACAAAACGTGTGAGCAAACTTAGACTACCATCTCCGAATAGCACGTGAACGAATTGTACTTTTCCACCGACAACAGTATGATACATAGGTGCAATGGAGCGACGATTCGCTTGCGGCAACTTCAACAAATCCGTGCTAAATGATTTTAGCTCAAGAAATGTGTCAGGGTATTGGGCACACAATTTGAAATTACCTGAAGACACGATAATTACCTTTACCCCGGGTAGTTTTCGTAACTCGCGGATGATTTCCCGTGCGGGTTTACCGTTTTGATATACGGAATCGGCATCGAGCAGGGCAATCGAATGCGGGTAATACATCAACGCAATTTGGTCATGTACCGCGTTTGCATTCGCGTATGACCAAGACATATCAAACGGCCATCCCGGTGCAGCAAACGCATTAATTGTGTTTGCCGCGATGATAATCAGCACCAACTGAAGTAATAGACTAGAATTGTGTTTTTTAGTCCACATTGTAAGCCAAAGTTAATTCACAAGAAAGTAACCAACGAATACACCCGAACCAACTTTGTCCCGTCCTGTCGACCATTCCAAACCTGAAAGTGAAACGCGGCAAATCTGCCGCGTCTCTCGTCTCCTTACCGTTGACTCAACATCCTCTCCATTATAATCCAAGGGGATTTAACGGTTTTGCACCGTAATAGTATTCAATGGATTTCGATTCGGTATAGCTTTTCATTGTATCGAGGGCAAGTTCCCGACCAAAACCGGATTCTTTGAATCCACCGAACGGCATACCGGTTTGTCCGGTCATTATCGTATTCACACCCATCAAACCGGTACGTACTGCTTGTGCAACACGTATTGCCCGAGCGCCATTGGTTGTCCAGATTGTTCCGGCTAATCCGTATTTCGATTCGTTGGCGAGCGCGATTGCTTCTTCTTCAGTATCGAAAGGAATCGCAACAGCAACCGGCCCGAAAATCTCATCTTGTGCAACACTCATTCCGTTTTTTACATTTGCGAGCAGCGTCGGTGCATAGAAGAATCCTTTTCCTAATTCCCCTTCAGTGAGACGCTTACCGCCACACGCCACAACCGCGCCTTCTTTACCACCCTCTTCAACAAAGCCATGGACAACTTCGACCCTGTGCTTTGAAATCAACGAACCCATTTGTGTCGTTTTTTCGAGTGGGTTTCCCACTTTAATTTTATTTGCTTTGGTAGAAAAATCAGCAACAAATTTATCATATAATGAACGATGAATAAGCAAACGGGAGCGTGCCTCACACGATTGTCCCGCCGAATAATAAATGCCAAAGAGTGTGCCGGCGAGCGCGGCCTCATAATCCGCATCTTCAAAGACAATACCCGCAGATTTGCCACCAAGTTCCAATGAGATTCGTTTCAAGGTTTTCGCTGCCGATGCCATTATTTGTTTACCGATCGCAGAACCACCAGTAAAGGCGATTTTATCGACACCGGGGTGTTCTACCAGATGGTGTCCTACTTCGTTGCCGACACCATTAACGATATTCAGAATTCCATCCGGGAAACCGGTTTCTTTCGCCAACTCGGCAAGGACATGAGCAGTAACGGGAGTCAATTCCGACGGTTTCAAAACAATCGCGCACCCCGCCGCCAGCGCTGGTGCGATTTTCCAGACGGTAAGCATCGCCGGATAATTCCACGGGACGATTTGCGCGCACACCCCAACCGGTTGCCGCGAGACGATACCCAAATGTTGACCGGGAAGCGGCATCGTTTCGCTAAATCCGGTCGCCGCGGCACCGGCATAATATTCAAACAAATCAACGCAATCTTTCCATTCGGCAGTGGTTCCCCATATTGTCTTTCCGACGTTCGTCGTTTCGAGTACCGCTAATTCTTTCAAGTTGGCATCAATCAACTGTGCGAGTTTCAACAATAATTTTCCCCGTTGTCCCCCAGTCATTCGCTGCCATTTAGGGTTTTCGAATGCGATGCGCGCCGCTTTGACCGCTGCCTCTATCGTAGAAGCGTCCCCGCACTCGACGAGTGAGATTTGCTCACCGGTAGCCGGGTTCATCACGGGTAGTGTTTTTGCATTGGTCGGTTCGGTTGCAGAGCCGTTAATCCAATGGGTATAACGTGGTAATACTGAAAGGTTCGCCATTAATTTGCTCCTGATTTGTTACAATTGAGTGATACGAGACATCGCTTACGTTCACTAAAACGACTACCCCCCTAAACGGGGGGTAGATCTTCACCATGCGAACCATTTCGTCTTATTATGCAGCTATAACGGGATGTTTCGCTTTATACTTCTTCCACATCTTCCGACCAAAATAAATCATAGCACCAATCAGTAACC